>CANQCS010000008.1 GCA_947589745.1 uncultured Oscillospiraceae bacterium | reverse complement strand
TCCGCAGGCGGTCGCCGCCGCCCTGGAAGCCCTTCTCCACGGCGATGCCGATGCCCACCAGGGTGGCGCCGGCCTGGTTCACCAGCTCACAGAGGCCCCGGACGGCCTCGCCGTTGGCCATGAAGTCGTCGATGATGAGGACCCGGTCGGAGGCCTTCAGCCACTCCTTGCTGAGGAGCTGGGTGACCTTCTTCTTGTATGTATAGGAAAAGATCTCGCTGTGGTACAGGCCGCCCTCGATGTTGTCGCTCTTGGCCTTCTTGGCGAAGACCATGGGGACGTTGTACCGCTGCGCGCAGATGGTGGCCAGGGCAATGCCGCTGGCCTCAGCGGTCAGGACCATGGTGATGTCGGACACGTCAAAATACTTCTCAAACTCCTCGGCGATTGCTTCCATGAGGTGGACATCCACTCTGTGATTGAGGAACCCGTCCACCTTGATGATGTTGCCGGGCAGAACCTTGCCCTCGCTGCGAATGCGATCCTGAAGCTGCTGCATCGTGCATCCCATCCTTTTCTTTTCATAAAAGTCCGGCACGGAGACGTGCCGCCATTTTTTATTATGACAAACATCGGACAGCCTTGCAACTGTTTATTTCTCCAAAAATCGTAAATTTTACGTGAACAACGCTGGGGGAGTTGCCTGCCCATGGCGAACACCGCCCCTTTGGCAGCGGCACAGAGCGCAAATTCGCAAAAAAGGCTTGCAGGTCCGCGGCGCTCCTTGTATAATAAAGGTATGGTGGAGCGCGGCGGACGCCGCAAAAAATGACGGAGGAGATGGAGGAATGAAGATCGGATTCGGTTCTGACCACGCGGCGGTGGAGCTGAAAAACTGCCTGCTGGAACACATGCGGGAGAGGGGCTTTGAGTGCGTGGACTTCGGCGCGGACAGCCCCCAGGACAAGGTGGACTACCCCGTCCCCGGCCGCAAGGTGGCGGAGGCCATCATCCGGGGGGACATCGACAAAGGCGTGCTGGTGTGCGGCACTGGCGTGGGGATCTCCCTGGCGGCCAACAAGGTCCCCGGCATCCGGGCCGGGGTGTGCAGCGAGCCCTACACCGCGAAGCTGATCGTGGAGCACAACAACTGCCAGATCCTGGCCATGGGCGCCCGGGTGGTGGGCACGGAGCTGGCCAAGATGATCTGCGACGCCTTCTTCGACGCCCGGTTCCAGGGCGGACGCCACGCCCGCCGGGTGGAGCTGATCTCTCAGATCGAGCGGGACTACCACGCGGTATTACCAGAAAAATGAACCATATTGCGGAACAAGATCGTCGCGGGGCGGCACGTTTTGAACGTGCCGCCCCGCGTGATTCATTTTGTCCGTATGGGCCGGTCATCCAAGGAGCCCCGCCGCGGACTGATAGGTCACGAAGCTGGCCAACCACGCCACGCAGAGCTGCCAGATCAGCGCCAGCGCCGTCCAGCTGCGGCTGGCCATCTCCCGCCGGATGGTGGCGATGGCCGCCACGCAGGGGGTGTACAGGGCGCAGAACACCAGAAACGCCAGGGCCGCCGCCGGGGAGAAGGTGGCCGCCATGGCCGCGCCCGCGGCGGCGTAGTCGGTGAGGGAGAAGCCGTAGAAGAGGCTCATGGAGCTGACCACCGCCTCCTTGGCGATGAGGCCGGTCAGCAGGGCCACCGCCGCCTGCCACACGCCGAAGCCCATGGGCGCGAACACCGGCGCGATGAAGCCGCCCAGCAGGGCCAGGATGCTCTCCGAGGTGTCGGAGACCATGTGGAGGCTGGGGCTGAAGTTCTGGAGGAACCACACCGCCACGCTCATGGCGGCGATGATGGTGCCGGCCCTGGTCAGGAAGTCCCGGACCCGCTCCCATACGTGGAGCCAGATGTTCTTCAGGGTGGGCATCCGGTAGGGCGGCAGCTCCAGCAGGAAGGGGGCCGGCTCGCCGTGGAACAGGCTCCGCTTCAGGATCAGGCCGGAGATGATGGCGATGACGGGGCCCAGGATGTACAGTCCGAACACCACCAGCCCCGCGTGCCTGGGGAAGAAGGCGGCGGTCATCAGGCCGTAGATCGGCAGCCGCGCCCCGCAGGACATGAAGGGCACCAGCAGGATGGTCATGCGGCGGTCCTTGTCGTTCTCCATGGTCCGGGCGCCCATGACGGCGGGGACCGTGCAGCCGAAGCCCATCAGCATGGGGATGAACGCCTTGCCGCTGAGGCCGAAGTGGCGGAGGGTCCGGTCCATGACGAAGGCCGCCCGGGCCATGTAGCCGCTGTCCTCCAGCATGGAGAGGAACAGGAACAGCAGCGCGATCATGGGCAGGAAGGTCAGCACCCCGCCCACGCCGGAGATGAGCCCGTCCACAATGAGGCCGTTGAGCCACGCGGGCGCGCCGATGGCGCTGAACCACCCGGAGACGCCGGGGCACAGCACGTCCTCCACAAACCAGGCGATGCCGTCGGACAGCCAAGCCCCGGGGCCGCTGAAGGTGATGAGGAACACCACCAGCATCATGCACAGGAACAGGGGGATGGCAAAATACTTGTGGGTGGCCACGGCGTCGATGCGCTCGGTGACGGTGGGCTTGCCGGTGTCCGCCTTCCGCTTCACCGAGGAGCGGACCACCCGCTCCACGAAGCGGTAGCGGCTGTCCGCCAGCAGGGTCTCCCGGTCGCCCAGGGGGCTGGCGGACTCGTACTCGGCGGCGATGGCGTCCACCTGGCGCATGGTGTCCTCACTGAGGCCCAGGTCCTTGGCCACCTCCTCGTCCCCGGCCAGCAGCTTGATGGCCGCCCAGTGGGCCGGGACGCCCACGGCGTAGGCCCGGTCGTGGATCAGCTCACCGATGCGGTGGTGGATGGCGTGGGTGAAGTCGTCGTACAGGTCGTCGGGCTCCAGGGTGAGGCCGGTGTGCATCTGGTGGTGGGCCTCCTGGACCAGCTTCTCGATGTTGGTGCCGTCCCGGGCCGAGATGGGCACCACGGGGACGCCCAGGTGGGCGGAGAGCCGGGAGCAGTCGATCTGGTCCCCCTTCTTCTCCACCTCGTCCATGAAGTTCACCGCCAGCACCACCGGCCGCTCCAGCTCCAGCAGCTGCATGGTCAGGTACAGGTTCCGCTCCAGGTTGGTGGCGTCCACGATGTCGATGATGGCATCGGGCTTCTCCTCCAGGAGGAACTTCCGGGCCACCAGCTCCTCCTGGGAGTAGGGGGACAGGGAGTAGATGCCCGGCAGGTCCACCACCGTGAAGCTGATGTCGCCGATCTTGGCCACGCCCTCCTTCTTCTCCACCGTGACGCCGGGCCAGTTGCCCACGTACTGGTTGGAGCCGGTGAGGGCATTGAAGAGGGTGGTCTTGCCGCAGTTGGGGTTGCCCACCAGGGCCACTTTCCACTGGTGGGTGTCGTGGGCGTGGGGGTCGTACTGCCGGGGGTGCTGGGCCTGCTCGTGGCGGTGGGCCCGGTGCATGGCCTCCAGGTCCTTGGGGCTGGCGCAGCCCATGGCGCACTTGGCGCAGTCGCCGTGGCAGGTGCTGCCCAGGTGGTAGGCGCTCTCGGACACCGCGTCCGGACGGCTGTCCCCGGCCCCCAGAGGCCGGACCACGATCTGGGCCGCGTCCTCCTTCCGGAGGGACAGCTCATAGCCACGGAGCGTCAGCTCCATGGGGTCCCCGAAGGGGGCCATCTTCACCAGCTTCACCGCCGTGCCGGGGGTGAGGCCCATGTCCACCAGACGGCGCTTCACCGCGCCCCGGTGGGAGCCGACCTGTTCGATGATGCACTGACCGCCCACAGGGAGCTGGTCCAGGGTCATAGGGGCTGGGTTCGTTTGCATGGGGAAAGACCTCTCATATGTAAAGATAAAATTTATTTGTTCAGAATGACCTCTGCCATGGCCGCGCCAAAGAGCCGGGCGGACAGCAGGGCCTCGTCCAGGGAGTTTCCCGCCGCGCCCACCTCGATAAGAAGGCTGCCGGTGGTGACGTGCTGGTTGTACCGGGAGTCCCGGACGGTGATGGGCCGCATGAGGGTGGGGAAGTCGTCGGTGATGCGTTGGTGGATGGCGGCAGCCAGCTTTAGGTTCTCCCGCCAGTTGGGGTGCTCCAGCCCGCCGCCGTCGGTGCCGATGACGAAGGACATCTGGGCGGCGTTGAGCCCCGCCACCCCGCTGACCACCTTGTACTGGTTGCCCTCCCCGTCGGAGATGGCGTCCCGGTGGACGTCCAGCACAAAGGAGATGGTGGGGTACTGCTCCCGGTAGGACTCCACCGACGCCAGGGACCGGCCGTAGGCCCCGTTGTACTCCGGGTAGTCGTGGAGGGTGGTGTCGTGGAGGACCGTCAGCCCCGCCGCCTCCAGGGCCGCCGCGATCTCATCCCCCACCCGGACCACATTGTAGTCGTTGTCCGTGGTGCGGCAGTCGCCGCTGGGCTCGTACTCCTCCCCCGGCGGCATGGTGTAGGCCTCGCTGCCGTGGGTGTGGACGATGAGCACCTGGGGCCCCTCCTCCTCGGTGAGGGAGGCGTCGAAGGTGCCGTCGAAGAGGGAGGCGTCAAACTCCCGGCTGGAGCGGTTGTTGATGTACACATCCCCGGTGACGATGTAGCCGTCCGGCGAGGTGGGCACCAGCGTCTTGGCCGTGACGCCGTTGTCGGCGAAGACCAGGGGCGTCTCCGGCCTGGTGGGGGTCTCGGGGATGGGCACGGTCTGGTCCGGCTCCGGGGCGTCGGTGCCCTCCGGGGGCGGCGCGCTGTCGTCGGTCTCCACGGTGCGGTGCAGGTCCAGCACCGCCGACTGTCCGGACAGCAGCACCGGGCTCTGCCCGATGGCCAGAAGCACCGGGGCGGGCAGATCGCCCTCCCGCCGGAGGTCCCCCAGCTGGGCCCGCAGCAGGCCCAGGGCCAGGGTCCCCTGCCGCCCCAGGGCCTCCAGGGCCTCACCGGCGGTGGGGCTAGCGGCAGTGACCGCCACCAGGTACAGAACCGCGCCTGCCAGCAGAAGCGCCGTCAATCTCCGCCGCCGCTGGGGATGGGGCCTGCGTTGGATCGTCATATTGCTCCCTCCTTGTAATCGCTTGTCCTATCCTATGCGGAGCTTGTCCGGGATAGACCAGCGGTCAGAGGGCGTTCGGCAAGGGGGCGGCCGTTTCGCCACGTATTCTAGCATATTCTCCCGCATTTCGCAACCGGTTCTTCAGATTTCCCTGCTTTCCGTTCCGACAGGCGGCCGGGCGCCCGGTTCCCGGCTGGGCCCCTCCTGATTTTGGAAAACCGGCCCCGAAAGCGCCCGGAAAAAAACTTTGAAATTTTTAAAATTTATGGTTGACAAATCAAGGACGAGTGGCTATAATAATCCTCGCTGGTCGTCCTTAAGAGCACAGCAGATGCGAGTGTGCTGGAACTGGTAGACAGGCACGTTTGAGGTGCGTGTGTCAACTGACGTACGGGTTCAAGTCCCGTCACTCGCACCACTTCTCAAATGCACGGTCAGCAAGATATGCGCGAGTGGTGGAATTGGCAGACTCGCTAGATTCAGGTTCTAGTGTCCAATACGGACGTGCGGGTTCAAGTCCCGCCTCGCGCACCAAAAGAGACATCCTTTCGGATGTCTCTTTTTTTACAAACCGGCGCCGCCGGGACGGGAACGCCGCGGCTGTATCCTTTGCGCGGTTTTGGCCAAACCTGCCGCAGGCCGGGCGTAAAAAATGATACTCTTCTTCCATTATAGAACCGCAATCGTTACCGTGCGGGAAGGATGGAACAGGCTGTCAAAAGCCATTCCGGCATTTTGACAGCCTGCGCAAACTATAAGGATATTCTATTCTGCCGCCCGCCGGACGGATGGCCCCATGTGCGGAGGGGACACCGGTCCCCTCCCCGCTCACAGCTGTGCCATGACCTCCCCAATGGGCGCGGTGATGGTCAGGTCCGCCCCGGACCCCAGGTTGGTCTTGTTGATGACCACCAGCCGGTGGCCCCGGTAGTAGTTCACCAGCCCCGCCGCCGGGTAGACGGTGAGGGACGTACCGCCGATGATGAGCATATCCGCCCGCCGGATGGCCGCCACGGAGCGGCTGATGACATCCTCGTCCAAGCCCTCCTCGTAGAGCACCACGTCCGGCTTGATGGTACCGCCGCACTTGGGGCACTTGGGCACGCCCTCGCTCTGGGAGACGGCCTCCACGCCGTAGAACGCGCCGCACTTCTGGCAGTGGTTCCGGAGGACGCTGCCGTGGAGCTCCAGGACGTTCTTGCTGCCCGCCTTCTGGTGGAGGCCGTCGATGTTCTGGGTGACCACGGCGGCCAGCTTGCCCTGGGCCTCCCACTCCGCCAGCTTCTTGTGGGCGGCGTTGGGCTGGGCGTCCAGGTAGAGCATCTTGTTGCGGTAGAAGCGGTAGAACTCCTTGGGGTTGCGGAGATAGAAGCTGTGGCTCAGAATGGTCTCCGGGGGATAGTCGTACTGCTGGTGGTAGAGCCCGTCCACGCTTCGGAAGTCGGGGATGCCGCTCTCCGTGCTGACCCCGGCCCCGCCGAAAAAGACGATGCTGTGGCTCTCCTCCACCCACTGCTTCAAGGTCCTGATTTCCTCTGTCATCGTAAATCCCTCCATTTTTTATGATAAGGAGCATCACTATGAACGTACAGATCTTTGGCTCCTCCAAGTGCTTTGACACCAAAAAGGCGGAGCGCTGGTTCAAGGAGCGGCGCATCAAGTATCAGTACATCGACCTGCCGAAGAAGGGCTTCTCCGCCGGGGAGTACCGCTCCGTGCGGCAGAAGCTCAGCTTTGACGAGCTGGTGAACACCAGGTGCCGGACCTATCAGGACCTGTACATGGCGTACATCACCCCCGACGCAGCGGAGGAGAAGCTGTTCGACAACCCCCAGCTCTTCAACACCCCCATCGTCCGCAACGGCAAGGCCGTCACCGTGGGCTACAAGCCGGAGGTGTGGGAGACATGGGAGTGACACCGGACGAGGTCGTGACCGCCGATGTGCTACGGTTCTTTGACGGCCGCCTGGCGGCCCTGCCTCTCTATGAGGCGTTCGCGGGCAGAGTCTTCGCCGAGCTGGGGCCGGTGACGGTAAAGGTGCAGAAGTCCCAGATCTCCTTTTCCAACAAACACAACTTTGCATTTGTGTCCTTCTTAGCCGTTCGGCGAAAGAAGGACCGGCCGGATACGTATATCACCGTGACTTTCGGCCTGGACCACCGGGCGTTGTCTCCCCGCATCGACGCGGCCAGCGAACCATATCCCAACCGCTGGACGCACCATGTGTTGATCTCCTCGGAGGAGGAGATCGACGGGGAGCTCATGGCCTGGGTCAAAGAGGCGGCGGCGTTCGCGGCGGGAAAGCGGTAGGCGGACGCTCCCGCCTCAAAGTCTCAAGACAGGCGGCAGATCAGGTTCAGCGCATCCGGCACAGCCTCGTCGATATACCCCGAGTCCACGAACCCGTGCTTTTCATACAGGCGGATCGCTCCGGCGTCCGCCTTTTTCACGCACACTTCCACGTGATCGTAGCGCCCCTCTTTTCGCAGTTCATCCAGGATCAGTCCCAGAGCGGCGGAGCCGTATCCTCTGCCCTGGTACCGCTGGTCGATCATGAATTGCTGCAGATCATAGCCCAGCGGCTCGTCGGTGAACTCTCTGACGAGAGCCGCGCCGACGGTGACGCCGTCGTTTTCAATGGCATAGACTCTGCCGTTGCAGTCCCGGTACACATACCCTCTGGCCAGGATCCCGAGCGCGGAGGCGACGTAATACTTCTGGCTATCCTTCACCGACAGGGAGGCCACGGCCAGCCAGTTGTCCTCCGTGATATCCGTAAGTTTGATCATATCGTTTTCCTTTCCGGCCCACGGCCGGGCCGTCCGATGCGCGGACCGCTTACTCCGTAAAGTGCGTATGATCGAAGATGTGATCCTGACAGAAGCAGTGGTAGCCCACACACTTGGAGCAGTAGCGGAACTGCAGATCCGGATAGTCTGTGTCCGTCCGGCCACAGACAGAGCACTTGTGGTTGTAGCCTTTCTGCCGCTTCTGCTCCTTCACTGCCTTGCGGAACTGAATGGCCTGGGGCCGGTTCCGGGCCTTCACCTGCCCGGCCCTCCTGCCGAACTCCGGGGAGAAGAACACGAAGAAGTTCAGCACGGCGATGACGGGCATCAGCGCCAGTCCCCACAGCCCCGCCCTGGCGTACTGGAACACCCCGGCGGCGAAGTACACCGCGTCCAGCAGGGCCAGCCACTTCATCTTGATGGGGATGATGAAGAACAGCAGCACCGTCTGGTCCGGGAAGGTGAGGGCGTAGGCGAAGAAGAGGGCCATGTTCACATAGGTGGCCCCGTAGATGGAGAAAGACACCCCGTCGATGAGGTAGGCCAGCAGCGCGCCCACGGCGGTGAGCAGCACACCGCTGACATAGTAGAAGGTGAACTTTGCGCTGCCCCACAGCCGCTCCAGGGTCTGGCCCAGCCAGTAGTAGAACAGCAGGGAGATCAGCAGCACGATGCCGCTGCCGGTGGGCAGCAGGGCGTAGGTGAGGACCCTCCAGAACTCGCCCCGGAGCACGGCCGCGGCGTCCAGGGCCAGAAAGTCCATGGTGCCGTACCCAGCGAACAGGCTGAGGATGAAGAAGGCGGCGTTGGCGAATACCACATAGCGCATCAGGCCGGGGATGGCCAGCTTGGGGTGCGTGGCGCAGAAGCGGTCGATGGCGTCGTTCAGCTTTCTCAAGGAAAATTCCTCCATTACCAGTTGATAGGTCTATTGTACTCCTTTTCACGGGAAAAGTCATCCATAATATTGTAAATATTTTCATACGGACAAAAAGGTCCCGGGGGAGCGGTGACGCTCCTCCGGGACCTTTTATCCAAATTGAAAATTATACTATTCTCCAATTAGAAGTATGTTACGTTACCGTGTGGGAAATGCAGGTATCGCAACGCTTTGAGAGCGATGTTAAAGTTCTTTTTGATACTTTTTCTTTCAAGAAAAAGTATTAAACCTTGGGCAGCTTGGCCAGGCTGGCGGCGATGTCCTCGTCGGTGGGGATGTTGTTGGGCATGACGCCGTTGTGATAGTTCTCATAGGCCACCAGGTCGAAGTAGCCGGTGCCGGTGAGGCCGAAGAGGATGTTCTTCTCCTCGCCGGTCTCCTTGCACTTCAGGGCCTCCTGCATGGCCACCAGGATGGCGTGGCTGGACTCGGGGGCGGGGAGGATGCCCTCCACCCGGGCGAAGGCCTCGGCGGCCTGGAACACGTCGGTCTGCTTCACGGAGGTGGCCTCCATGTAACCATCGTGGTACAGCTGGGACAGGATGGTGCTCATGCCGTGGAAACGGAGGCCGCCGGCGTGGTCCGGGGAGGGGATGAAGCTGCTGCCCAGGGTGTACATCTTGGCCAGGGGGCAGATCATGCCGGTGTCGCAGAAGTCATAGGCGAACTTGCCCCGGGTGAAGCTGGGGCAGGAGGCGGGCTCCACGGCGATGATGCGGTAGTCCTCCTCGCCCCGGAGCTTCTGGCCCATGAAGGGGGCGATGAGGCCGCCCAGGTTGGAGCCGCCGCCGGCGCAGCCGATGATGATGTCGGGTTTGATGCCGTACTTGTCCATGGCGATCTTGCTCTCCAGGCCGATGACGGACTGGTGCAGCAGCACCTGGTTCAGCACACTGCCCAGCACGTAGCGGTAGCCGGGATGGGTGACGGCCACCTCCACGGCCTCGCTGATGGCGCAGCCCAGGGAGCCGGTGGTGCCGGGGTGCTCGGCCAGGATCTTGCGGCCCACCTCGGTGTCCATGGAGGGGGAGGGGGTGACGCTGGCGCCGTAGGTCCGCATGACCTCGCGGCGGAAGGGCTTCTGCTCATAGGAGCACTTGACCATGTAGACCTTGCAGTCCAGGCCCAGGTACGCGCAGGCCATGGACAGGGCGGTGCCCCACTGGCCGGCGCCGGTCTCGGTGGTGACGCCCTTCAGCCCCTGCTGCTTGGCGTAGTAGGCCTGGGCGATGGCGGAGTTCAGCTTGTGGGAGCCGGAGGTGTTGTTGCCCTCGAACTTGTAGTAGATGTGGGCGGGGGTGCCCAGCTTCTCCTCCAGGCAGTAGGCCCGGACCAGGGGGGATGGGCGGTACATCTTGTAGAAGCTCCGGATCTCCTCGGGGATCTCATAGTAGGCGGTGTCGTTGTCCAGCTCCTGCTTCACCAGCTCGGAGCAGAAGACGCCCTCCAGCTCGGCGGCGGTCATGGGCTGGCCGGTGCCGGGGTTGACCAGGGGCGCGGGCTTGTTCTTCATGTCGGCGCGCATGTTGTACCACGCCTTGGGCATCTCGTCCTCAGACAGATAAATCTTGTAGGGGATCTTGTTCTCGCTCATTGTGTTCTACTCCTTTCAAAATTTGAGGTGTCGGGACAAAAGGAAAACGCTTCTGTCCCTAGCATTTGCTGGGACAGAAGCGTGATATGCTTCTGCGGTGCCACCCGGCTTGACGCTCATCGCGTCCACCTCACGCGCACTGACATGCGCCGGATTTGGTAACGGAGTCCCCTCCGGCTTCCCTACTGGCCTGACGGCGTTGGGTTCGCCCTCGAAAGCCCATTCAGTCCGGCCATCCCCGCCGCGTTTCCACCACCCGCGGCTCTCTGCGGAGTACCTGTCGGACCTACTTACACTTTCTCAACGGTTTGACGGGCACACTATATCACTTCCGCGAAACGCTGTCAAGAGGGGCGGGCGAAAAAATTTTTCAGGAGTCCTGTCCCCCGTTTCTCCGCCCCAGCTTCGCTTTCAGCCGCTGGATCTCCCGGCGGACGGCGTCCACGGTCTCGCCGGAGGTGGTATCCCAGTCAGAGGCCATGACGGCGATCTCCTCCTCCAGTTCCCGGATGGCGCCGGGGATGTCGCCCAGCCGCTCCCTGAGCTGGGCGATGGCCTCCCACGAGTCGGTGAACCTGGGGGCGGTCTGGCGCTGTTTGGCCTCCTGGTGGCAGTCGATGGCCTCGGCGTAGCGCCCTGCCATGGTGTAGCCGTCCCCCAGGGAGGACCAGGCCATCCAGTCGTCGGGGAAGTCCCGCACCATCTGCTCCCAGATGGCCACGGCCCTGTCGTGGTCCCCTGCCCGCCAGGCGATGCGGCCCCGCTGCATCGGGGTGCGGAAGGTGCGGTCCACCTGGGCCATCCCGTCGCAGTACGCCCTGGCCTCGTCCAGGCGGTCGTCCTCCACCAGGGCGTCGATGAGCCACAGATAGCCCCTCATGTCCGTGGGGTTGCGCTCCACAAAGTCCTTGTACCAGTCGATGATCCGGCGGTGGGAGCCATAATACCAGTCGGGGCAGCGGATGCCCGCCGCCTCCGCCAGCTCGCTGTGGGCGTCCTTGTCCTCCGGGGTCCGGGCCAGGGCCTCCTTGGCGTACCGCTCCGCCCGGCGGCGGTGGGTGCCGGCGATGTGGTTCTCCATCCAGGCCAGCATGGTCCACACCTGGCCGTTGTCCGGCTCCCGCCGGGCCTTGTCCAGCAGGAAGGCGGCATCCCGCTCCGCGGCGGCGGGGTCCAGGTCCCGCTGGTCCCACATCGTGTTCCGGATGCGCTCCATCCGCGTCTCGTCCGTCAGGGCGAACAGCTCGTCGATGGTCACGCCGAAGTAGGCGGAAATGGCGGGCAGCAGCGAGATATCTGGCGCCGTGGTCCCGTTCTCCCACTTGCTGACAGCCTGGGCGCTGACCCCCAGGGCCGCCGCCACCGCCTCCTGCGTCACGCCCCGCTGGGCGCGGAGCGTCTTGATCTGATTTCCGATCTCCATGGTAAAAACCTCCGATTCTGTTTCTCCGGCCGGAGTATCTCCATGATACCCCGTTCTCCCCGGAAAAACAATGACCGCGTTTTCCTGTCAGGTCAACCGTCGGTTGATACTTTTTCTTGAAAGAAAAAGTATCAGAAAGAACTTTCATATCGCTACCAAAACATTGCAATACCTACATTTCTCACACGGTAACGACGTCTTGTTCTGATCTGAGAATCGTATGAAACAAAAAAAGCGGGCCCTCCCTTCCGGGACAGCCCGCCTGCCTGATTCTCTGATTACTCGTCTTCCCCGTCTTCCGGGTGCTTCAGATCGAACTCCAGCTTCTCGCCGCAGTTGGGGCACTCTACATAGCCCTGCTCCAGGATGCTCTCGTCAAAGAGGATGTTTTCCTCGCAGTTGGGGCAGGTGGTCTCATAGACCTCGCTGTCCTCATCGTCCCCGCCATCTTCCTCCTCGTCCTCATCCTCATCTTCTTCGTCGTCTTCCTCCTCGTCGTCATCCTCGAAGAGGTAGCACTCCACGTCGTTGAGGTCGTCGCTGACGGCGTCCAGGCCCTCCTCCAGCTCACTCTGGGCGTCGGCCAGGTCCTTGAGCTCCAGGGCCACATCGTCCAGGATGTCCAGCATGGTGGTGAAGAGCTTGCCCTCCTTGGTGGAGGCGTCAACGCCCAGGCCCTCGGCCAGGCCCTTCAGATAGGCCACTTTTTCCAGAATTTCCATTTCTCTTCTCCTTTCACGGGTATCACAGAGAGACATACAAACCTACTCCCGTCACCGTGCGACGGACCTCCGGGGAGGGACGGGCCACGGAGCGGGAGTACAGTTCATTTTGCCGGCGTTTCCTCTCAGGAAAAACGGCTCAGTTCTTGCAGCGGGACAGATACTCGCCGGTGCGGGTGTCAATGGTGATCTTGTCGCCGATGTTGATGAAGAGGGGCACCTTGATCTCAGCACCGGTCTCCACGGTGGCGGGCTTCAGGGTGTTGGTGGCGGTGTTGCCGGCCAGGCCGGGCTCGGTGTCGGTGACCTCCAGGTCCATGAAGTTGGGGCACTCCAGGCCGAACACGTTCCCCTTGTAGCTCAGCACCTTGCACACGGTGTTCTCCTTGACGAAGCGGAAGGCGTCGCCCAGCAGGTCGCGGCTGAGGGGGATCATGTCGTAGGTCTCCTGGTCCATGAAGTAGTACAGGTCGCCGTCGTTGTAGCTGTACTCCATGTCCTTGCGCTCGATGAACGCCTCCTCGAACTTGGCGGTGGGGTTGAAGGAAGTCTCGGTGACGGCGCCGGTGACCACGTTCTTCATCTTGGTGCGCACGAAAGCGGCGCCCTTGCCGGGCTTGACGTGCTGGAACTCGATGACCTGCATCACCTTTCCGTCCATCTCAAAGGTCTTGCCGTTGCGGAAATCGCCGGCAGTGATCGTTGCCATATCAAATATCCTCCTGTGGAATAAAGTATCCGATAGTCATTTTACCTTATTCCTGTTGATATTGCAAGTGCTTTGTGGTAATTTTATATTCGAATCGAAAGAAAAATACGTTTGCGGGCAGGTGTGTGGTCCATGATCTCCATTTTACATGAAGACAATTTCCTTGCGGTGTGCCTGAAACCGCCCGGCCTTCTCAGCCAGGACGGCCCCGGCGGAAGCCTGCCGGAGGCGCTGCGGCAGCAGCTCCACAGCGAGATCTTCCCGGTCCACCGCCTGGACCGGGAGGCGGGGGGCGTGATGGTCTACGCCAAGACAGGGAGAGCGGCGGCGGCCCTGTCCAGGGCCATCCGGGAGGGGCGCTTTCAGAAGGAGTATCTCTGCGTGGTGAGCGGCTGTCCGGCCCAGCCCAGCGGGACCTACCGGGACCTGCTGCTCCACGACAGGACCCGCAACAAGAGCTTTGTGGTCAGCCGCCCCCGTGGCGGCGTCCGCGAGGCGGTGTTGGACTATACGGTCCTGGACAGCAGCGGCGGCCTGTCCCTGGTGAGGGTGAGGCTCCACACGGGGCGGACTCACCAGATCCGGGTACAGTTCGCCAGCCGGGGGACGCCCCTGGTGGGAGACCGGAAGTACGGCGGCGGCTCCGCCTCCGCCCTGGCCCTCTGGAGCGCCAGGGTGGCATTCCCGCACCCTGCGGACGGAAAGCGTGCCGTCTTTCAGGCGGCCCCCGCCGGGGAGATCTGGGAGAAATTTCCGACAGCCCGCCAGGGGTGGGAGGCAGCCCCCGCAGCGGATGGCAAGGGCTCTGCCGGTACAGCGCTCACGTGATCCCGCCTCAGAGAATACAACGTACCTTGTCACGCCTTTCGACAGATGCCGCCACAGGTCAAGATGCCGCCAACGGCCACGCAAATGTTCCCATAACTTATTTATTATACACAATTTCATGAAGAGATTAAAATGGGCTCTTGCCTTTTTGCGAAAAATCCGTTATGATAGAGAATGAAAAGATTTTCTCCGCCGGACATGTTCCCGCAGAGACGATCCGGGACCGCATTCCGGTCCTAACATTATAAAGGAGGATTTCTCTTAATGGAAACCTATGGTCTGGAAAAGCTGGGCATCACCGGCGCCACCGAGATCGTCCGCAACCCCTCGTTCGAGTACCTTTTCGAGGCGGAGATGGACCCCACCCTGGAGGGCTTTGACAAGGGCCAGATGACCGAGCTGGGCGCTGTCAACGTGATGACCGGTATCTATACCGGCCGTTCCCCCAAGGACAAGTTCATCGTCATGGATGAGAACTCCAAGGACACCGTGTGGTGGACCTCCGACGAGTTCAAGAACGACAACAAGCCCGCCTCCAAGGAGGCCTGGGAGGCCTGCAAGGCCCTGGCCATCCAGGAGCTGTCCAACAAGAAGCTGTACGTCATGGACGTGTTCTGCGGCACCAACCCCGACACCCGCATGGCCATCCGCTTCATCATGGAGGTGGCCTGGCAGGCCCACTTCGTGAAGAACATGTTCATCCAGCCCACCGAGGAGGAGCTGAAGAACTTCAAGCCCGACTTCATCTCCTACAACGCCTCCAAGGCCAAGATGACCAACTACAAGGAGCTGGGCCTCAACTCCGAGACCGTGGCCATCTTCAACATCACCAGCCGTGAGCAGGTCATCATCAACACCTGGTACGGCGGCGAGATGAAGAAGGGCATGTTCTCCATGATGAACTACTACCTGCCCCTGAAGGGCATCGCCTCCATGCACTGCTCCGCCAACACCGACATGAACGGCGAGAACACCGCCATCTTCTTCGGCCTCAGCGGCACCGGCAAGACCACCCTGTCCACCGACCCCAAGCGCCTGCTGATCGGCGACGACGAGCACGGCTGGGACGACAACGGCGTGTTCAACTTCGAGGGCGGCTGCTACGCCAAGGTCATCAACCTGGACAAGGACTCCGAGCCCGACATCTACAACGCCATCAAGCGCAACGCCCTGCTGGAGAACGTCACCGTGGACGAGAACGGCAAGATCGACTTCGCCGACAAGTCCGTCACCGAGAACACCCGCGTCTCCTATCCCATCACCCACATTGAGAAGATCGTGCGCCCCGTGTCCCGGGGCCCCGCGGCCAAGAGCGTCATCTTCCTGTCTGCCGACGCCTTCGGCGTGCTGCCCCCCGTGTCCATCCTGACCCCGGAGCAGACCCAGTACTACTTCCTGTCCGGCTTCACCTCCAAGCTGGCCGGCACCGAGCGGGGCATCACCGAGCCCACCCCCACCTTCTCCGCCTGCTTCGGCCAGGCCTTCCTGGAGCTGCACCCCACCAAGTACGGCGAGGAGCTGGTCAAGCGCATGGAGAAGAGCGGCGCCAAGGCCTTCCTGGTGAACACCGGCTGGAACGGCACCGGCAAGCGCATCTCCATCAAGGACACCCGCGGCATCATCGACGCCATCCTGGACGGCTCCATCCTCAAGGCCGACACCAAGATGATCCCCTTCTTCAACCTGGAGGTCCCCACCTCCCTGCCCGGCGTGGACCCCGCCATTCTTGATCCTCGCGACACCTACGCCGACGGCACCGAGTGGGACGCCAAGGCCAAGGACCTGGCCAGCCGCTTCGTGAAGAACTTCGTGAAGTACACCGGCAACGACGCCGGCAAGGCCCTGGTGGCCGCCGGTCCCACGGTCGACTGATTGAAGGGAAAGCATCAGGCGCCGTCCCATCAAACAAATTCACAGCATTTTCAAAGCGCGGCATGATGTTCGTCATGCCGCGCTTTCTCTAGGTAGGACTGTAGGCAATCATACTTTTCCTTTCCGAAAAAGTATCATCGGGCCGCGGCTCCCTCCACCGCCTCCCGGGCTCTCTCCACATACATCTCCCGCACAGCGGGCCGCTCGCCCAGCCCTCTGAGGGCACAGTCCACCCAGAAGCCCGCCCGGACCAGCCGGGAGCGGAGGCTCCCCTCCCCTTCTCCGGCCATGTCCTCCTTGGCGTGCTCTCCGGCTACAAAGAGTAGCGGCGCCAGCAGCACCCGCCGCTGGGGCAGGGCGGTGAGCTCCCGCACCGCGCTGTCGAAGTCGGGTATCCCCTCCGCAGTACAGAGCCGCATGGGAGCGCCGGGCCGGGACCGGAGCAGTTCCGCCATGCGCTCATACATCCGGTTGGCATCGTGTTCCATGTCGCTGTTCCTCCAGTTTTTCCGCCCAGGCCCGCCAGCCCCCATAGACGGGAATGTTCTTTTCCTTTGCCAGGGCCAGCAGGCGGCCGTTCACGGCGTTGAGGGTCCCCACGGGGGTGCCCGCGTCGATGACCGTCCGGCACTTCACCAGCGCCGCGGCGGCGTCCCTGTATGCCTCCTCCCCCATTGGCTCAAAGGCCGGGGCGGAGATGACGCGGGTGCTCAGCTCCCGGGCGATGCGGCAGTCCACGTCGTTGTCAAACAGCACCCCGGCGGCGAAGGGGGTCTGCCGCTTCTGGAGTGCCCGGAAGCAGTCCGCGCCGAAGCCCGCCCCCGCCACCACGAACACCTCCGGCTCCCCCACCGGCCTTCCCAGCTCCACGCTGCCGAAGAGCAGGTCGTAGGAGCCGTGCTCGATGTCGTAGAGCTTGTCGATGGCGTCCCCGGCCAGGATGTCCTCCGGCGGACCGAAGGCGGCGATGGTGTCCCCCTTGACGCAGATGAGGTAGTCGGAGATCTTGGTGGCCAGGTCGATCTCGTGGAGGGACATGATGACGGTGATGCCCTTCTCATGGGCCATCTCCCGGAGGATGTCCAGCAGCTCGATCTTGTGCCGGATATCCAGGTAGGCCGTAGGCTCGTCCAGGACGATGATCTCCGGCTCCTGGCAGATGGCCCGGGCCAGCATGATCCGCTGCCGCTGGCCGTCGGAGAGGGTGGAGAAGTCCTGGTCCTCCAGCTCCAGGGCGTGGACCCGCCGCAGCGACTCCCGGACCACCGCCCGGTCCTTCTCCGTCAGCCGGCCCAGGGCGTTGGTGTAGGGGTAGCGGCCCGTGGCCACCACCTCACCGCAGGTCATCAGCTCCGGGCGGATGCGCTCGGTGAGCACCACCGCCAGCCGCCGGGCCAGCTGCTTGGGGGTCCAGCGGTGGATATCCTGGCTCTCAATGTACACCGCACCCCCCAGCTTGGCCAGGTGGCGGGTGATGGATCTCAGAATGGTGGATTTCCCGGCCCCGTTGGGGCCGATGAGGGTGAGGATCTTCCCCTTTTCGATTTGGATATCGATGTCGTGGATGAGGACGTTCCCCCGATAGCCCACGGCCAGCTTCTCTGTCTGAAAGTATGCCATCGCCGTCCCCCTCACTGCTGCTCTCTCCGGCGGCGGAGCATCATGTAGATGACCACCGGCGCGCCGAAGGCGGAGGTGACCGTGCCGATGGCCAGCTCGGCGGGGGCAAAGGCGGTGCGGGCGATGAGGTCGCAGAAGATGCAGAACACCGCGCCGCAGAGGTACGCCGCCGGGATCACCAGGGCGGGCCGGGAGGTCTTCAGCAGGGACCTGGTGATGTGGGGCACCGCGATGCCCACGAAGGAGATAGGCCCGGCGAAGGCGGTGACGCAGGCGGAGAGCAGGCTGGACAGCAGGATCAGCATGGCCCGGAAGAGCTTGATGTTGACGCCCAGGCTCTGGGCGTAGCCCTCCCCCAGGGCGTAGGCCCCGATGGGCTTGCTCAGCAGCCACGCCGCCGCCATGGACACCAGGCAGATGCCCGCCGCCCAGCGGACGTTGTCCCAGTTGGCCCCGGAGAAGCTGCCCATGGACCAGCTGGTCAGGTTGGCGATATCCTGCTCCTTGGCGAAGGTGATGAAGAAGTCGGTGACGGCGGAGCAGATGTAGCCCACCATGATGCCGATGACCAGCAGCATGGACATGTTGTGGACCCTCTGGGAGAAGAGCAGCACCACGCCCACGATCAGCAGCGACCCCGCGAAGGCCGCCAGGATCATCATGGCGGAGGTGACCCGGGAAACATACCGGAGGGCGAAGATCATTACGAAGCTGACCACCATCTTGGCCCCCGAGGAGATGCCCAGCACGAAGGGCCCGGCGATGGGGTTGCGGAAGAAGGTCTGGAGCAGGAAGCCCGCCACGGACAGGGCCCCGCCCAGAATGGCGGCCAGCAACATCCGGGGCATTCGGATGCTGAAGATGATCTTGCTCTCGGTGGAGGCCCCGGTGACCAGGGAGAGGGTGTCCTCCCGTGTAACGAGGTCGTGGGCCCCGGCGCGGACGGCGTCCCACACCAGAGAAAACACCTGTCCGGCGGGGATGTCCACAGAGCCGGTGTTCACGTTCAACACCAGTCCCCAGGCCAGCAGGGCCAGCAGCAGGACCACCGCCAGGAAAAACCGGCTGATGCTCCGGCGCGTTTCATTGGTTTGTGATTGCATTGGATACCTCTCTATCTGGCGGAAGGGCGGGCGTATGCCCGCCCTTCCGGTAGATGCGAACCAGTGGTTCAGTCGATCTTGATGAGGTGGTCGGTGGTGACCGCCGGATCGTCGCTGGTGAGGATGGTGTTCATATCCGCCACGATGGCGGCGATGGCGGCGGTGGACTGGGTGAAGTCAGGGGAGGTGATATACACATGGCCGTCCTGGACCGCCCTGAAGTCCGCGAAAAGGGGATTGTAGTCGATCATCTCCTGGACGGAGTGGAATCCCAAGGCGAAGTTGACATAGAAGAGGTACTCCGCGTCCTTGAAATCGGCATACCACTCCTCAAAGGTCATCTTCTGGTTGCCGCTCTCGTCCGCGTTTTCGTTGGCGCGGACGTAGTCGCCACCGGCCATGCCGATCATCTGGGCCATGTAGTCGCCGCCGTTGCGGGCGTAGCAGGAGCCGCTGGAGGCGATATAGCCCATGGCCACGGTCTTGCCGGTGTCGGTGCCACCGGCGTTCTCCAGCAGGGCCTTCTGCCCGTCAAAATACTTCTGGGCCTCGTCCTCCAGGCCGAAGAGCACGCCGAATACCTTGACCCACTCCACCCGGGCCAGGGGGTGGCTCTCCTGAGAGGAGTCCTCGATAAAGGTGGGGATGCCCAGCTCCTCAAACTTCTCCACCACCTCGGGATAGCCGTCCAGCATGGTGGTGTCCACGTGGAGCTGGATATCATTGGCGGTCATCTGCTCATAGTCCGGCTCCTTGTAGTTGCCGGAGAAGGCGATCTCCCCGGCGTTCATCTTCTCCACCACGCCGTCCACGTACCAGCCGTCCACATCGGTGGCCACCAGCTTCACGTGGTCCAGGCCGCCGATGGCGTCGACGACGGACACCATGCCGGTGCTGGCCATGTACACCCGGTCGATGGGCTGCTGGAGGACGGACACGTCATCCCCGATCTCCTCCTCCGGGACCTCCACGCCCTCGGGCACCACCAGCAGCTGCACGTCGTTGGCGCCGCCCCGGATCATGCGGCAGCCGTTTTCATAGAGCTCGATGGAGAAGTTCTCGGCGTAGTCCAGGGGCATGAAGCCTTGGGACACCAGCGCGGGCTGGGGCGTCTCGTTCTCGGGAGGCTGCTGGGTATCGTCGGTCTGGTCCGCGGTCTGGCTGTCATTGTCTCCGGCCTGCTGTTCCTCGGTCTGCTGGCCGTTGGTCTGCTGATCGTCGGCGCCGCCGTTCTGGCTGTTGCCGCCGCAGGCGGCCAGCAGGCTCAGCAGCATTGTCAGGGCCAGCGCCAGGGCCAGCCAGTTTTGGAATGTTTTTTTCATATTTTTGTTTCTCCCGTGATGTTTATTGCGCCTCTGCGGGCATTCGGTAGAAGTAATGCAGGCTGTCCACGTTCTCCGGGTGATAGAGGATGGTGGCGATGTCCTCGATCATGGTGGCCACGTCATCTGCGGACTGCCAGTAGTTCTTGTTGACGCCCCATACGTTGCCCTCCTGAATGGCCTTCATGTCGCCCAGGAAATCGCCGTGGGCCAGAATATCCGCCACAGAGGCCACGCTGGTGTCGCTGGTGTTGTCGTAGATCAGCACGTCCGTGTCCACGCTTTGGGCGTAGAACTCCTCGATGGTCATCTTGGTGTTGCCGCCGATCTCCGGCTCCAGGTCCGCGAAGGGGTAGGTGCCTCCGGCCAGCTCCAGCATTTTGTTCACGTAGTCGCCGCCGTTGCGGACGTACACCATGCCGTTATAGACATAGGTCTGGATGACAGTGGGGCTGCCCTCCTCCTGAGCGGCGGCCGCCGTGACGGCCTCCACCCGGGCCACAGCGTCGTCAAAGTAGGTGTCGGCCTCGTCCTCCATATCCAGCAGCGCGCCCACCAGCTTGACCCACTCCACGCGGCCCAGGGGGTGGTTCTCCAGGTGCTGGCTGTCGGCGATGTAGGGGATGTTCAGCTCCGTCAGCTTCTCCAGCACCTCCTCGCTGCCGTGGATGGTGTTGGCGGAGATGATGATGATCTGGGGCGCGGCGGCGCTGATGAGCTCAAAGTCGGGCTCGCTGTTCTTGCCCACATAGGCGGTGGTGCCGTCGGCGATCTGCTGGGCCACCTGCTCGATGTACCACTTGTCCTGGGCCGTGGTGACCAGGTTGATCCTGTCTATGGCCCCGATAGCGTGGAACAACGTGGCGTGGGTGGTGGAGAAGCAGCCGATCTTGGTCAGCGGGGCCTGCAGCACGGTCATATCGCCGGTGTCATCGGGTACCTCGGCCCCCTCCGGCACCCACAGGAATTTCTGCTCCGCGCCATTGGTGATGATCTTGCAGCCGTTGGCGCAGTAGTCCACGGAGAAGTTGTTGGCGTACTGAAGCTCCATGGAGTTGACCACGGTTAGGTCGTTCTTGTCCGGTTCGGCGGGCTGCCGGTCTTCCGCCTGCTGGCCCTGGTCCTGATCGCCGGTCTGCCCGCCATCCGCCGGGGCGGCGTCGGACGGCTGCTGGTCTTCGGTCTGCTGGCCGCTGCTCTGCTGGTCATCGGCGCCGCTGTCGTTCCCGGCACCGCCGCAGGCGGTCAGCAGGCTCAGGGCCATGGCGGCGGCCAGCAGCAGGGCCAGCCATTTCTTTGCGTTGGTTCTCATGTTCGGATCCCTCCTGTAAAAATTTTCGGAAACCCAGGCGCCCTTGAGGCTGTCCGAAAAAAGAAAGCCGTGGCAGCAAACGCTGCCACGGCCGTTTTTCCGCAACAAATGACCCCCTCCGCCCGTCACTCGCAGGCAGGGGTCCTCCTCAAGCAGTTCTTCTGACTCGCGCCGTCGGGAGGTCCCTCCCTGGCCCCTACTCTGCCTTCCCAGTTTCCCAGTGACCGGCTTTCGCCGACGAGTACGGGCCCCGGCGCATACAGCGGCGGTACCGTCCGGGATTCTCACCCGGTTCTCTATCCTCCCCCACCGGCCGGACGCCGGAAGGGGCACTTGAAGCGTATGGAATTTTCCACGGATGATTATAGTATCGGCGGCACAGCTTGTCAAGCCTTTCACAAAGCCTGCCCGTAAAATTTTGTCCCCTCCCGCTGCAATGTAAAGAGATACACCGGATTCTGGGCAATCATCAGGTGATAGCTCCCCGCCGTCCGGCTCCGGGCCGCGGACAGGGCCACGGCCTCCTTGACGGCAAAGTCGAATTCCTCCATGGCCGCTGTCAGCTCCGCCGCCGTCTCCAGGGAGACGGCCGCCGCCACGATGCGCACCGCCGGGTTCTTCTCCAGCAGCAGCGCGATCAGCTCCCGCAGGTTGCCGGAGCTGCCGCCGATAAAGGCGTGGGTGGGGGCGGGCAGATCCCGGCAGGCCTCCGGGGCGCTTCCGGCGACGATCTCCACGTTCCGCGTGTGGAAGCGGCCGGTGTTCTCCCGGAGCAGGTCCAGCGCCGCCGCCTTCTTCTCGATGGCGTACACCCTGCCCCGGCGGGCCTGGAGGGCCATTTCAATGGACACGGACCCGGTCCCGGCCCCGATGTCCCAGCACACCGCGTCCTCGGTGAGGCCCAGGCAGGACAGGGCCATCGCCCGGACCTCCCGCTTGGTCATGGGCACCACCGCGCCGTCCGCGCCCCTGCCCCGCTGGAACAGCTCGTCCGGCAGTCCAGGGGTGAAGGGCGCCGCCCAGTCGTTCTCGATGAGGGCGGCGCTGAGGCTGTCGAAGGTCCTCTCCACCAGCTCCGCCGCCGTGCCGGTGGTGATGCGCTCCTCCGGGTAGCCCAGCCGCTCCCCCACGCTGACCCGGACATGGCCCAGCCCGGCTTCGGTGAGCGTCCGGCACAGCCCGGCCATGCCGCCCTCACCGCCCACCAGGATGAACATCCGGCGGTGGGAAGCCACGTCCACCACGGGGTCCACGTCCCTTCCGTGGCAGCTCACACAGTACACATCCTCGTAGCTGGTCCCCAGCCGGGCGCAGAGCACAGAAAGGGAGCTGAGCCCCGGCAGGACCTCCACCTCACAGCCGTCCAGCAGCGGCAACAGCTTTTTTGCCCCGCTGTAGAACCCGGCGTCCCCGGAGAGCAGCACCGTGAAGCGGCGGCACTCCCGCCGCTCCCGGATGGCAGCGGCGATGGCCTCCGGCGCAATGGCAGCCACGGTCTTCTGGTGGGGCGCGGCCTCCGCCGCCTCCAGCATCCGCCTGGCCCCGATGAGGCAGTCCGCCTCTCGGATGGCTCGCCGGACCTCGCCCGTCATGCCAGGCCCGCTCCCCGGACCGATGCCCGCCAGCGTGACCCTGGGCCGCAGCGTCAGACCGAACTTCCGGCACAGCAGGGCAACGGTGCCGGAAAAATCCAGGCCCTGTCTCTGGGGCGGACGGCCCACCACCAGGAGGGACGCCCCGGCCTCTTTTGCCGCCTCCGCCTTCTCCTGAAAGCCCCCGGTGCCGCCGGTGTCCTTGGTCACCAGCCACCTGGCCCCGGTCATCCGCAGCATGGCGACGTTCATCTCCTTGGAGAACGGCCCCTGCATGGCCAGAATCCTGGCCGGCGGCAGTCCCGCCGCCTCGCAGGACGCCAGGGACGCGGGCATGGGCAGCACTCTCGCGTAGACCCGCTCCGCGAATCCGGGCAGCGCCGCGTACCGGCCCAGCTCCTTGCTGCCGGTAGTCAGGAGGACGGTGCCCTCGGTGTCTGCCAGAAACTCCACCGCGGCGGCGGTGTCCTCCGCGAAGAAGGCGTCCCCCGGCGCGGCCTCCCCGCCCCGGAGCAGGCGAATATACTCCACCCCCGCCGCCCCGCAGGACGCCGCGATGTTGTCCGTCACCGCTGCCGCGTAGGGGTGGGTGGCGTCCACCACGCAGTCGAACCGCTCCCGGCGGAACAGGTCCTCCATCTCCGCCTCCGTCAGCCGTCCGGCGGAGACGGTTAGGTTCTCCTGCAGGGGGAGCAGGGTCTCCCCGTACTCCGTGGCCACGCAGGCGGTCACCGCCACCGGCTGTCCGGCCAGCAGCGCCACCAGCTCCCTGCCCTCGGTGGTACCGGCAAAGACGCACAATCTATCACTCCCCGCAGATTTACCGCTCATCAAAACGCACCTCCCAATGCTCCGCCGCCAGGGCCACGGTCACGCCGTCCAGTGCGGTCTTTCGTGCCAGCAGCGTTTCCGCGCCGATCATCGCCGCCCGCTCGCAGACGTTGTCCACGCCGGTAACGCTCCGGACGAAGTCCGACGGGGTGAAGTCCCCCTCCACGGCCCGCAGCTCCTCCGCCGGATAAAATGCCAAGGGCCAGTCTCTCGCCCTGCAGAAGTCCAGCAGTCCCGGTTCATCCCGCTTCAGGTCGATGGAGGCCGCCAGCTTCACGGCCCTGGGGTGGACGCCGTTCTCCTCCAGCACCCGGTCCACCAGGGCGGCGATCTTCTCCGGACCGGTGCCCTTTTTGCAGCCGATGCCGACATGCACGACGGGCGGCACCAGCAGGACGGTCTTTTCAAAGGGCCTCCGCTTTTTCCAGGACACGCAGATCCCCACCGGGCCGCTGTCCCCCGCGGTCACGCCGCCGGGCAGCTCCCCCCGGATGGGAAAGTCGCCGCACAGCGGCACCGGCTCCTCCAGAATGGCGGCGGACACCGCCTTGGCCGCGGCCATGCCGTCGATGTATAAACCGTGTTCCGCCGCCCAGGCGTCCACGGAGAATCTCCCGTTTACGTCCGTGGCCGTGGTCACCACCGGCACAGCCCCCAGCGCTGCCGCCAGGCGCTCCGCCAGCGCGTTGGCCCCGCCGATGTGGCCGGAGAGCAGGGAGATGACGAACTTTCCCCGCTCGTCCGCCACCAGCACCGCCGGGTCCGTCCTCTTGTCCCGGACCCAGGGCGCGATGGACCGCACCGCGATGCCGCAGGCCCCCACGAACACCAGGGCCTCCGCCCAGGCGAACACCGGCCCGGTAAACTTGGAGCAGGGCGGCGTCATGGCGGCGAAGCCTTCCCGGCAGTATTTCTCCGTGGTATAGCACCGGCACTCGTCCCCCGGGCCCGCCAGGGCGGCCCGGACCCGCTCCGCCGTATCACAGCCCCGGCGGCTGTAGGCAAAAATGGCGATCTTCATGTCCGCGCCCTCACTCCGACGCCTGCCGGTACGCGGTGGAGAACTTCGGGTCGTAGAGCCTGGAGCGGAGATACCTCTCTCCCATGCAGTCCCCCACGATGATGAGCGAGGTCTTGGTGAGGCCGTTGTCCCGCACGGTCTGGCCCAGGGTCCCCACCGTGCAGCGGAAAATCTTCTCGTCCGGCCAGGTGGCCTTGTACACCACCGCCGCCGGGGTATCGGGGGCGTAGCCCCCCTCCAGCATCTCCCCTTGCAGCTTGTCCGCCAGGGCGGTGCTGAGGAACAGCACCATGGTGGACCCGTGGGCGGCCAGGGACGGGATGGACTCCCGCTCCGGCACCGCCGTCCGCCCGGCGGTCCGGGTGATGATGACCGTCTGGGACACGTCCGGCAGGGTGTACTCCGCCCGCAGCGACGCCGCCGCGCCGCAGAAAGCGCTGACGCCGGGGCACACGTCGTAGCCGATGCCCAGCCTGTCCAGCTCGTCGAACTGCTCCCGCACCGCGCCGTAGATGCTGGAGTCCCCGGTGTGGAGACGGACGGTGGTCTTGCCCGCCGCCTCGGCGGCCTTCACCACCTCCAGCACCTCCTCCAGAGTCATCCTTGCGCTGTTGTAGATCTCACATCCCGGCTTCGTGTAGTCCAGCAACGCCGGATTCACCAAGCTCCCGGCGTAGATCACCACGTCCGCCTCGCCCAGCAGTCTCGCGCCCCGGACCGTGATCAGGTCCGCCGCGCCGCTGCCCGCGCCTACGAAATGTACCATATTCCTATCCCTCCGTTATCTTCCTGATAAGGCCCGGGGCGTTCTCCGTCCGGCCCAGCAGTCCATACACCTTGGAGAACAGCACCGCGCCGGTCTCCAGCCCCTCCCCGGCCCTGGCGGCCAGGTGGAACGCCGCCCGCTCCGTCACCCGCGCCAGAGTTTCTTCACACACCCCGGCCTCCCGCAGGACGCGGATGGCGTCGTCGCAGGCCACGCACTCCAGCACCTCCGCCGCCTTCTCCGGCGGTAGGCCCGCCGCCGCGCCGTGGGCGGCCAGGATCTCCATGCGGCAGTCGCCGTACCGGGAGTGGGTGTTCAGCATCCCGCCGGCCACCTTCACCAGCTTGCCGATGTGCCCCACCAGCAGCGCCCCCCGAAAGCCCAGCTCCCGGCAGATATCCAGGGTGTCGCCGATGTAGTTGGAGGTCTGCACCGCCAGCGCCGGGTCCAGCCCCAGGCCGTCCCGGATGAAGTCCGATCCGTAGTTGCCGGGGGTCAGCAGCACATGGTCTGCGCCGCCCGCCCGCCGCTGCCGCAGCTCCACCCGGATGGTGTCCACCAGGGCCTGCTCACTCATGGGCTCCACGATGCCGGTGGTGCCCAAAATGGAGATGCCCCCCACGATGCCCAGCCGGGGGTTGAAGGTCCGCTTCGCCAGAGTCTCCCCCTCGGGCACGGAGACGGTCACCCGGAGCCCGCCCGCGTAGTCCGCGAGGCGTATCACATCCTCCACCGCCTCCCGGATCATCCGCCGGGGCACGGAGTTGATGGCCGCCGCCCCCACCGGCTGGTCCAGGCCGGGCCTGGTCACCCGGCCCACGCCCTCCCCGCCGTCGATGGTGACGCCGGGGGCGTCCGTCCGGGCGACTGTAGCAAAGATTAGAGCCCCCTTGGTCACGTCCGGGTCGTCGCCGCTGTCCTTCTCGGTGGCGCAGGATGCGCTATCCCCCGTCAGCCTGGGCTCCCGGACCGCCAGCTCCAGCCGGAGGCCCTTGGGCGTCATCAGGGATACGGTTTCCGGGAAATGTCCGGTCAGCAGGGCCAGGGCCGCCGCCTTGGCCGCCGCCGCGGCGCAGGAGCCGGTGGTGTACCCCAGCCGCAGCCTTTTGCCGCCCTTCTCGATGTAGGCGTCCATCCTACCGGGAAATCTGGTAGAGCATGGCGTTGCAGATGGCGGCGGCCACGTTGCTGCCGCCCTTCCGGCCCCGGGCCACGATGTAGGGCACCCCGGCGGTCATGATCCGCTCCTTGCTCTCCACCACGTTCACGAATCCCACCGGCACGCCGATCACCAGCGCCGGGGCCAGCTTCCCCGCCGTGATGAGGTCATAGAGGGACACCAGCGCCGTGGGCGCGTTGCCGACGGCGAAGATGCAGGGCTTCTCCAGCGCCGCCGACCGCTCCATGGAAACCATGGCCCGGGTGACGCCCCGGGCTTTGGCCTCCTCCGCCACGTCCGGGTCGGACATGAAGCAGTGGACCTGGCCGCCCAGGCGGCCCAGCACCGTCTTGTTGATCCCGGCCTTCCCCATCTGGGTGTCGGTCACGATGTCGCACCCGCTCCGCAGGGCCTCGATGCCTCTCGTTACCGCATGTTCAGAAAAGCAGAGACTCTCCGCGTAGTCGAAGTCGGCGGTGGTGTGGATGACCCGCTTGATGACCAGCTCGTTCTCCGGGTCCAGCACCCGGTCCCCCAGGGTCTCCGTGATGATCTGAAAGCTGCGCTTCTCAATATCCATGGGCTTGATGGTTTCAAACATGGCGTTTCTTCTCCTTCATACAGGCTCGATAAAAATTCTCCGCAAACTGCGGCCGGGCGTAAAAGTGGAAGTGGGGGAACCCGGCGTAGAGCGTATCCGTGGCGTGGACGCAGTCCCAGCGCCGCCCGGCGGACTTCTCCGCCGTAAAATCCCCGCCGGGGTCCCCGGCATCCCAGTGGTGAAACTCGTGGCCCCGGATGCTCTCCCCGGCCCGGCAGAGCAGATTGTCCCTCTTGGCCGTCAGGGTGACGTATCCGAACCGGGTCAGATGCCCGGTGTCAAAGCACGTTACGGGCAGAAAGCCCACCATGGGCCAGTCCCCGATGGCCTCTGTCAGGTACATGAAGCCGCCGCACTCGGCGATGCAGGGCAGTTCCGCCGCCAGTGCGCTTTTCACCGAGGCCAACATCCCGGCGTTCCGGGAGAGCTGTTCCCCGTACAACTCCGGGTACCCGCCGCCCAGGTACAGGCCGTGGATCTCCTCCGGCAGCGCCTCATCCTCCAGGGGGCTGAACGGCACCAGCTCCGCGCCCATCTCGGTCAGCGCCTCCAAACTGTCCTCGTAGTAGAAGCAGAACGCCCTGTCCCGGGCCACGGCGATGCGCACCGGCTGGTCAAAGCGGGGCAGCTCCACCGGCTCATACGCCACCGGCGGGGCCTCCCGGGCCAGGGCCAGCAGGCCGTCCAGGTCGATGGTCTTCTCCGCGGCCTGCGCCAGCAGGCGGAGCTTGTCCTTCAGGTCCGCCACCTCCGCCGCCGTGACCAGCCCCAGGTGGCGGCTCTCCAGTCCCGCCGCCGGGAGGTCCGGCAGATACCCCAGGGGCCGTACCCGTCCGCCGAACCGCTCCCGGATGGCCCCGGCCAGGGCCTCGTACAGCATCCCGCCGCACCGGTCCAAAATGACGCCCCGGATGCCGCTGTCCGGCCGGAAGTCCAGGAACCCCTCGATCTCCGCCAGCACCGACAGGGACGCGCCCTTGGCCGGCACCACCAGCACCACGGGGCTCCCGGCGATTTTCGCGGTCTCCCAGGTGCTGGCCCGGGTGTCGGTGAGCCCCATGCCGTCGTAGAAGCCCATGACCCCCTCGATGACGGACACATCCCGGTCCGCGCCGTTCTTCGCCAGCAGGTATCGAAGGATGTTCTCGTCAAAGAAAAAGGCGTCCAGATTGGAGCTCTTCGCCCCGATGACCCGGCTGTGGAACATGGGGTCGATATAGTCCGGCCCGCACTTGAACGCCCCCACCCGCAGCCCCCGGTCCACCAGGGCCTGGAGGATGGCGCAGGTGACGGTGGTCTTGCCGCACCCGCTGCCCGTCCCGGCCAGCACCAGGCGCGGGATACTCTTTTTCTCCATAGGCGGCCTCCCACACTGAATAAATAGGAAAACAAAAAACCGCGGCAGCACAAGCTGCCGCGGCCGTTTTTCCGCAACAAGAAAAGCCTCTGGCCCGTACATCGCGGGAGAAGCATCCATCTGTAAGCAGGTCTTCTGACTCGCGTTTTCAGAGAGGACGACCCTCTCGCGGCGGCTGTCCGGCCTTCCCGGTTTCCCAGTGACCGATTTTCATCTGTGGACAGCGGCCTGGACGCATACAGCGGCGGTACCGTCCGGGATTCCCACCCGGTTTCCTATTCTCCCCCGCGGGCCGGACGCCCGTGGGAGCACTTACACATTTTTGTGATCCTATTTTACAGGCAATCCATGGATCTGTCAACTACCCACCGAAAATCCCTTGCCGCTTTCTCCGCCCGCGCCGCTCCCGGCGGCAGGGGCACAGCGGGAAATCCGCGCTGCGGTTTGGTCCGCGGGCCGCCTCGTCCCTGCCCCCATGCGCCCCCGACTGTTCACAAAACGTTTACAGGCCGGGCATTGACTTTACCGCTCCCCTGTGTTAATTTTTAGAAAATCCAAAAATGGAGTTTTTCTTCTGGACCTGGGGAGGGGCGGAGTATGACACCCGAGCGCAGCGTGACCATCATGCAGAACTGCATCGAGGCCTACGGGGCCTGCTGCAAGCCCATCTGCCGGGAGCTGGGGATGCCCCGGATGGCCTTTGACATCCTGATGTTTCTGTCGGACAGCCCGGAGCACTGCACCGCCAAGGAGATCAGCCGCCACACTGGCTTCAAGGAGACCATCCTGTCGGTGAACATCAACAAACTGGTGATGAAGGGGTATCTGGAGCGCCGGGGGATAGACGGGGACCGGCGGAAGGTGAAGCTGGTCTGCACGGAGAAGGCCCGCCCCGTCATCCGGCGGGGGCGGAAGCTCCGGGACGCCTTCTCCGCCGCCCTCCGGGAGGGAATGTCGGAGGAGGAATTCAGCGCCTTCTCCCGCTGTCTCTCCCTCCTGGACCGAAACGCCAGGCAGATCCAGAGGACCGGCATCGAAATGCCGGCGGACCAGGAGCCCGTCCCCAACGGAAGGATCGGATTCACATAAGGAAGGAGTGACCGGCAGTGAAATACCACTATGTTGCCATCGAGCGGGAATACGGCAGCGGCGGCACCGGCATCGGGCAGCGGCTGTCCGAGCTCAGCGGCCTGCCCTGCCACGGCAGCGACATTCTGGAGCGGGTATCCCAGGTACTGGGGCTCGCTGTGGACCAGATCGAGCGGTACGAGGAAAAGGCCACCAACAGCCTGCTTTACTCCCTCTACCTGCTGGGCCAGGTGAACGGCGGAGCCAAGGCGGAGCGGCTCTCCAACGAGGGCGTGGTCTACCTGGAGGAACAGAAGATCATCAAGGACTGCGCCGCCCACGGTCCCGCCATCTTCGTGGGCCGGTGCGCTGTCAACGCCCTGGCGGACCGGAAGGACGTGCTGCGGGTCTTTATCCACGCCGACAAGGTCCTGCGCCTGGAGCGGACCATCACCGGCTACGGTATCCCGCTGGAGGACGCGGAGAGCACCTTACAGCGGTTCGACCGGAAGCGGAGCCGGTACTACGGCGCCAACACCGGCAAGGACTGGCGGGACTGGTCCAACTACGACCTGATCCTGGACAGCGGCAGCCTGGGGACCGACACCTGTGCCCGCATCCTGCTGGCCGCCATGAACGGGTAATACGGAGGCACACAGACGGATGAATCTCTTGTTTTCCATTGATGAAAAGTGCGTATCCCTGCTGCTGGACTGCCTGCACTCCATCGCGGACCGGGGCGGGGCGGAGCGGTATGACGCCTATATTCTCCACTCCAATCTGACCGAGGCGGACATGGAGCACATCGCGGCCTACGCGCCCCACTCTGTCGCCTGCTGTTTTGTGCCCGTGCCGGCGGACCTGTTCAACGGATTTCCTACCAGCAAGCGGTATCCCCTCCAGATCTACTACCGTCTGGCCGCGCCGCTGCTGCTGCCGGAGGAGCTGGACCGGGTGCTGTATCTGGATGTGGACACCGTGGTCATCAACTCCCTGGTGCCGCTGTACGAGAGTGATTTCGAGGGCAATCTGTTCATGGCCTGCACCCACACCCAGGAGCTGCTGTCCAAGGCCAACCGGGTGCGGCTGGGGATCGAGAAGGATGTGCCCTATATCAACACCGGCGTGATGATGATGAATCTGCGCCTGCTGCGGAAGGAGCTGGATATCGGGGCCATCCAGGCCTACGCCCTGACCTATGAGCAGGTGCTGATCCTGCCGGACCAGGATATCCTCACCGCCCTGTACGGGGACCGGGTGAAGCTGCTGGACACCATGATCTACAACCTCAGCGACCGGACCCTGGCCCAGCACAACGCGGACCTGCGGAACCCCAAGCGGGACCTGGACTGGGTGCGGGAGAACACCGTGGTCATCCACTACTTCGGCCGCAACAAGCCCTGGAAGGAGCCCTATCTGGGGGTGCTGGACGTGTTCTACCGCGAGGCCCGGGCGCGGTGGGACGGTGAGGCGCTATGACGGCCCCGGGACCGGCCCGGAGGGACACGTCTCCGAATATCCTCTCTGCGGTGCGAAAGCTGCTCCCCGTCCTGCTCTGGGGGGCCGTCATCCTGTGGTGTTTTCTCCACCGGGACGAGATCACGGCGGAGCGCATCGCGGCTCTCGCCTCCGGGAACCGGCTGGCGGCGGCGGTCCTCCTGCTGGGGCTCTTCGCGCTGAAGAGCGTGACGGTGGTCATCTACGTGGGGCTGCTCTACATGGCCAGCGGGCTGCTGTTTCCCCTGCCGGTGGCCATCGCGGTGAACCTGGCCGGCAGCGCCGTCATGGTCTCCCTGCCCTTCCTCATGGGGCGGCGGCTGGGGGCCGGGGCCGTCTCCCGGATGGCGGAGGAGCACCCCAAGCTGGCCCTGCTGCGGGACGCGCCCCGCCAGAACGCCCTGTTCTTCTCCTTCTTTGTGCGGATCGTGGGCTGTCTCCCCGGCGACCTGGTGAGCATGTACCTGGGAGCCTGCGGCCTGCCCTACGGCAAGTATCTGGCCGGGTCGCTGCTGGGCCTGCTGTCCGCCGTCCTGTCCTTTGCCGTGATGGGGAAAAACATCTACGACGTGACCTCCCCGGCGTTCCTCATCGCGGCGGGGGTCGAGGTGGGACTGATGGTGCTGTCCCTGCTCCTGTACCGGCACTGGCGGCGAAACAGAACCAGTTGACCAAAACCATGCGGCAGACGGCCCACAAAACGGGCTGTCTGCCGCATTTGTCTGGTCTGCCTTATGGGCCGGATCGGCCATTTGTCTTGTTGCATTGCGGGTTCGACAAAATTTCCGGTTTTACGCCGTCCCCCTTGATTCCCGCCGGAAAATGCTGCATAATACCGATGAATGCCGGGCCGCCTGCGGCCGGGCGAGGCAAAGAGAAAGAGGTGTTTTCCATGTCGCTGTCCCCATCCATCCTGGAGTACATCGAGCAACACCGGCAGGAGGCCTTGGACCTTCTCCTGAATCTGGCGCGAATTCCCGCCCCCTCCAACCACGAGGAGCGGCGGGCCGCCTTCTGCAAGCTGTGGCTGGAGAAGCAGGGCGCCCAAGGCGTTTACATCGACGAGGCGCTGAACGTGATCTATCCCGTGGGCGGCACGGACGGCCCCCTCACCGTCTTTATGGCCCACAGCGACGTGGTGTTCCCCGATACCGAGGCGCTGCCGCTGGTGGTAGAGGGCGGCAGGATCCAGTGCCCCGGCGTAGGCGACGACACCGCCAATGTGGTGGCTCTGCTGATGGCCGCCAAGTATATCGCGGAGCACCGCCTCTGTCCCCAGGAGGGCGGCCTGCTCCTGGTCATCAACTCCGGCGAGGAGGGGTTGGGCAACCTGCGGGGCTCCCGCCGAATCATGGACACCTTCGGGGACCGGGTCCGTGCTTTCTTCTCCTTTGACGGCACCTGCTCCGGCGGGGTGAACGCGGCGGTGGGATCCAGGCGCTACCGGGTGGAGATCACCACCGAGGGCGGCCACTCCTATGCGAAGTTCGGCAACCGCAACGCCATCGCCTACCTGGCCTCCCTCATCGACACCCTCTACACCATGAAGGTGCCGGAGGGCGGCAGGACCACCTACAACGTGGGCACCATCTCCGGCGGCACCTCCGTCAATACCATCGCCCAGCAGGCGGAGATGCTCTACGAGTTCCGCTCCGACGACCGGGACTCCCTGGCCATTATGGAGCGCCATCTGCACGCCGCCCTGGACTTCTACCGGGCCAAGGGCGTGGGCGTCACTGCGGAGCTGATTGGCGACCGCCCCTGCTCCGGCGACGTGGACCCGGCGGCGGAGCAGGCCCTGATGGACCGGGCCGCGGCGGCGGTGCGGGAGCACTTCGGCGCGGAGATCACCTTCTCCCCCGGCTCCACCGACTGCAACGTGCCCCTCTCCCTGGGCATCCCGGCGGTGTGCATCGGCTGCTATGAGGGCGGCGGGGCCCACACCCGGGAGGAGTATGTGGAAATTGACTCCCTGCTGCCGGGGCTGAGGCTGGCCTTCGACCTGGTGCTGGGGAGCCTGGGACCGGCAGAGCCGCGGAAGTGAGGGGCCCAATGAACGCATTCTTTCCTAGCGCCTCCGGCGACACGTTCTCTGTCCTGCTGGGGTCCCCGTGGGCGCTCCTGCTCGGGTGGCTGGCGCTCGTGAATCTGGCCGCCTTCTGCCTCATGTGGTCCGACAAGCGCCGGGCCAAGCGGGACAAGTGGCGCATCCCGGAGAAGACGCTGTTCCTCTCCGCCCTCCTGGGCGGCAGCGTAGGGGCCATCCTGGGGATGCGGGTGTTCCACCATAAGACCAAGCACTGGTATTTCGTGTGGGGGATGCCCCTGATCCTTGTCGCCCAGCTGGCCCTGGCGGGCTTTGTGTGGTACAAATTCTTTTGAAATATTACTCCGGCAATAAAATAATCGCAAAAGAACTACCTGAAGGGGTGTGAGAGAAGTATAATACAGCCATGAAAAAGACAGGGACAGACTATCGCAAAGCCAGCCCGGAAACGGTGTACGAGATCAAGAAGGTCGCACTCAGCCTCAGGCGGAAGGAAAGGAAGTAAAAGAAATATGCGAGGCAACAGGTTTCTCCGATAAAACTGTGCGGATGATCTTCAAAGCTTATGATGCGGGCGGCATAGATGCGATTGAGCCCAAGAAACGTGGGCGCAAGGTGGGAGAAAAGCGTCTCATACGATTCTTCAATGAAAACCATATATCGTTACCGTGCGGGAAATATTGGAATTCTTCAATTAAAACAATATAATGTTACCGTGTGGAAAATGCAGGAATAGCAACGTTTTGGTAGCGATATGAAAGTTCTTTTTGATACTTTTTCTTTCAAGAAAAAGTATTATCATGTTATCAATGAATGCCCCGGCTGTTCGCGTTTCTCGTGGCCGCGCCTGATGGGTGCGCATCTATCAGGCCGCTTCCTGAGCTGCTCCCTCACCCCCGGCGTCATCCGCAATCTCCAGCCCCAATCCCCAATCAGAAAAATCTCAATACCACTTGACACATAATACTATGTATGATATAGTATTATGTGAAAGGGGGGATATGCCTGTGTTGGACCCACAGTTGAAGCGGGGGCTGCTGGACATCTGTGTGCTGTCCGTGCTGCGGCGGCGGGACTCCTACGGCTACCAGATCATCAAGGACCTGTCCGGCAGCATCCAGGTGTCCGAGTCCACCCTGTACCCCATCCTGCGGCGGCTGGAGAGCACCGGGTGCCTCTCCGTCTACTCCGTGGCCCACAGCGGGCGGCTGCGGAAGTTCTACCGCCTCACCCCGGCGGGACAGAGACAGATCGACCAGTTCCTGGAGAGCATACCGGAGCTGGAGAGGGTATTTGCGCTGATAAAGGAGTGTGCGGAAGATGACGCGAGTACAGTTTCTCAATGACCTATATCGCCGCCTGGGCGCGCTGGAGAAGGCCCAGGCCGAGGAGTGGCTGGTGTACTACGCCGAGATGCTAGCCGACCGCATGGAGGAGGGCATGACCGAGGAGGAGGCCGTGGGGTCCATGGAGGACCTGGACACCATCGCCCGGCGCATCCTCCAGGAGGCGGGCCTGCCCCCGGAGGCCATGACCGACCCGGACGCGCCGGTGATGCCGCCGGTGTACCCGGACCCGCCCGCCGGGGGCGGCGGCGGAAAGCGGGCCTACCGGCCGCCCCGGGACCGGAACCGGACGATCATCCGTGTGCTCTGGGTGGTGGCGGCTGTGGCGGTGGTGGTCACCGGGGTGCGGTGGCTCGTGTGGGCCTTTGGCTACCGGCAGACGGCTATAGACTCAGTTACGTACTACACAGAGGAAAGCACCATGCCGGACCTGCCGGCCGGGGCCCCTTCGATCTACCCAGGGGAGGGGTACTCCCGGTATGAGGGCGACACCGCCACGGAAGTGACCGACACCGGCGGGACGGAGGTCCAGCTCGTCACCGACCCCGTTACCGACAGCGAATACTGCTTCGCCCATTGGAGCGACGGGATGTCCACCGAGTGGCGGATGGAGAGCGTGGCCGGGGAGATGCTGAACACTATCCGCATCGACTGGCCCACCGGCTGTGTCAGTGTCGCATCGGATGACAGCGGCTTTCCCTGGTTCCGGACCCGCGGGGGCGAGGCGGTCTGGTCCATCCGCGGCGGGGAGTTGACGATCTCCCCGAACGCCGGGGCGGAGGAGCTGGAGGTGTGGGTCCCCAACTGGCTGAGTCCATATCTGGAGATCGAGACGGACAGCGCCAGTGTGGACCTGCGCGGGGACACCTACGGGAACGTGTCGGTGGAGACCGGCAGCGGGAATGTGACGCTGGAGGGGCTGGTGGTCAGTGAGGACCTGGAGATCGCCACCGGCAGCGGCAGCGTCAGCGGCATCGCCGAATACCTGTGGAACGCCGATGTCACCACCGGTTCCGGGGATGTGGAGCTGCAGGTGAACAACGGCATGAATCTGGCCGTGGAGGCCGGCAGCGGGCACGTGCTCCTGACGCTCATGGACAGCTATGCCAATGCCCTGGATGTGGAGACGGGCAGCGGAGATATCACCCTGGTCCTGCCGGAGGACGCGGGGTTCCAGCTGAAGTGGAGGACCGGCAACGGCGATCTGTCCATCGGTCCTTTTGCCATGGACCAGCGGTCCAACGGCCGCTATGAGTGCGGCGACGGAAGCATCCGCATCGACGCGGAGACCAGCAGCGGCGACCTGTTCCTGGAGAGCAGCTGGTAAACAGAAACAACAAAGAGCGCGGGAACGGCCTGTGGCGGCCGTCCCCGCGCCTCTTTCGTTACCGGGCGGAAATGCAGGTGTCGCAGCGCCTCGGAAGCGAATGTAAAGTTCTTTTTGTTCTTTTTCTTTCAAGAAAAAGAATGTCAGCCGTGGGCGTAGTATTCCTGCCAGATGTCCGGCGGGACCATACTGCCGCCGGTGGCCCAGGCGATGTGGGTGGCATGGGCCAGGTCGATGCCCCGCCCGGTGGCGTAGTCCGCCACCAGCCCCATGCCCGGCACGCCAGCCAGCGCACTGGGCTCCAGGTGGATGCCCTCGCTGTCCGCCAGCTGGCGGAGCAGGCGGTAGAGCCGCTCGTCCGTGACGGTGTAGCACCCGCTGAGCAGGGGGGCCATGACCTTCCCCACGAATCGGGAGGGGCGGCCCACCGCCAGGCCGTCGGCGGCGGTGAGGCTGTCGATGCCGAAGTCCTGGACGCAGACCCGGTCGTGGAGGCCGGTGGCCAGGCCCAGGGTCATGCAGGGGGCATGGGTGGGCTCGGCGAAGAAGCAGTGGACGTGGTCGCCGTAGAGCAGCTTCAGCCCGAAGGCCACGCCGCCGGGGCCGCCGCCCACCCCGCAGGGCAGGTACACAAAGAGCGGGTGGTCCCCGTCCACGGGGATGTGCCGCTCCGCCAGCTGCTTTGCCAATCGCTCTGCCGCCACGGCGTAGCCCAGGAACAGCGTCTGGGAGTTCTCGTCGTCCACGAAGTGGCACATGGGGTCCTGCCGGGCCAGACGGCGGCCCTCCGCCACCGCCTTGCTGTAGTCGGCGGCGTACTCCACCACCTGGACGCCCTTGCTGCGGAGCATGTCCTTCTTCCACTGCCGGGCGTCGGCGGACATATGGACCGTCACCCGAAAGCCCAGCTGGGCGCTCATGATGCCGATGGACAGACCCAGGTTGCCGGTGGAGCCCACCGCCACGGCGTACTGCCGGAAGAACTCCCGGAACCGGGGCTGGGCCAGCACGGCGTAGTCGTCCCCATAGCGCAGGAGCCCGGCTTTCATGGCCAGGGACTCCGCCAGGTACAGCACCTCGTAGATGCCGCCCCTGGCCTTGATGGAGCCGGAGATAGGGAGGTGGCTGTCCAGCTTCATCAGCAGCCTGCCGGGGCCGTAGCCCAGCAGCTCCTGGTAGCGGGGCACCTCCACCAGGTGGGACTCGATGATGCCCCCGGCGGGGGCGGTGTCGGGGAACACGGCGGCCAGATAGGGCGCGAAGCGCTCCAGCCGGGCGGCAGCGTCCGCCACGTCGGCGGCGGTGAGGGGCGCGGTGGCCAGGCCTTCTGCGGCGGGCCGCAGGCCGGAGTTCAGCCAGACGGTCTCCCGCAGCTCGCACAGGTCCCGGACGGTGGGGCTGGTCTCTCTCCACAGGGCGGTGTCGATCTCCATAGGGGGGCCCTCCTTGCTCAAGATAGCGGGGGAGGGCGGCCTGCCGCTCCCCGGCGCACATATGTATGACATGATTATACAATATCCGCCCCTGAAAAGCAAGCGCGGGGACGGCTGCCCGGCAGCCGTCCCCGCGCTGATACTTTTTCTTGAAAGAAAAAGTATCAAAAAGAACTTTATCCTCGCTCTCAAAGCATTGCGATTCCTACATTTTCCGCACGGTAACGAAATATACTTCTAATAGAAGAATAGTATCATCTCCTGTTTCGGACGGTTATGCCAGCAGGCACGCCCCGGCGGTCAACAGCAGCTCCGGCAGGCAGGCCGCCGCCAGCATCACTATCGCCAGCAGCAGCCCCAGCGCCGCCGCCAGCCAGCGCCGCGGCAACAGCAAAACCTTGACCTTCCCCTTTTTTCGCATACGCCGCACCTCCAAAGATTTTGGTACAGCATATGCCCCGGCGGGACGAAATATGCGAATCGCCGGCAGGAGAGGCCCTGCCGGCGATGGTGAGTACATAGTTATCCCTTCTGGGGCGGCCTGCGCCGGAAGCGGCGGCGGGAATTGCCGCCCTTGCCGCCGGAGCGCTCCCCCTGGGAGCCGTCCTTGGACCCGGCGGGGCGCTGCTCCTGGGCGGCACCTTTGCCATCGGAACGGCCACTCTGGGCGGCGTCCTTGCTGCTGCCGGCGCGCTCCGCGCGGGCGGCCTGCTCCGCGGCCCGGTCGGCGGCGGCCTTCTTCTCGGCGGAGGTGTCGCCGGTGGAACGGACGGGGATCTTCTCCACCGTGCCCTCCCGGATGGCCCGCTCCTGCTTGGCCATCTTCTCCGTGGAGGACAGCTTGCTCTTGCCGCCTTTCCCGCGGTTACGGCTGCGGCGGCGGCCCCGGGACTCCTCCTCCTCGTCCAAGGGCTCGTTGACGTCCGGGACAGCGGACAGCACCGGCAGCGGTTCCCGGGCGGCGTCGCTGCGCTGGCGGGGACGGAACACCGCAGTGGTGGTACCGCTCTCGCCGGAGGCCGCGCGGACGGGATGCTCCTTGGGAATCTCAATGCCGTCCCGGGAGCCCTTGCCGTTGCGGAGGACGTTGATCTCGCTGAGCTTATAGCGCTTGGGGGATTCGGGGGCACTGTCCAGCCGGACCTGGACCTGTTCCCGGAGCAGGTCCAGGGAGCAGATGTTGCCCAGGCCGTCGGGGGTGTCCACGAAGCTCTCGTTCTTGGGCATCCGCTTGGCGGCGTCCTCGTAGGCGGCCTGCTCGTACTTGAGACAGCACATGAGCCGGCCGCAGGCACCGGAGATCTTGGTGGGGTTCAGGCTGAGGTTCTGGGTCTTGGCCATCTTGATGGAGACGGGGATGAACTCGTTGAGAAACTCGCCGCAGCACAGGGCCCGGCCGCAGATGCCGATGCCGCCCAGCATCTTGGCCTCGTCCCGGACGCCGATCTGCCGCAGCTCGATGCGGGCGCGGAACACGCCGGCCAGGTCCTTGACCAGCTCCCGGAAGTCCACCCGCCCCTCGGCGGTAAAGAAGAAGATGATCTTGTTGCCCTCGAAGGAGCACTCCACGCTGACCAGCTTCATCTCCAGCCCGTGGGCGGCGATCTTCTGCTCACAGATGCCGAAGGCCTCCTTTTCCCGCCTGCGGTTGTAGGCGGCGGCCTTGTGGTCGTTGTCGGTGGCCACGCGAACCACCGGGCGCAGAGGCTGCACCACGGCCTCGTCGGGCACCTCGTGGTTGGCCTCCGCGCAGCAGGCGTATTCGAGACCTTGGGCGGTCTCGACGACCAGGTAGTCGCCAGGCTGGGCCTGGATACCCCTGGGATCAAAATAATAGTTTTTTTGTCCGCCCCGAAAGCGGACGCTGACGACTTGTGCCAAAGGGATTTCCTCCTTCTATCGTGGGGGGTGTGGGGGCGCAGCCCCCTAATGCTGTCCAGTAGGGGCCTCCGGCCCCTACCACCTCTTTATTTTGCCGCAGCTTCGCTGCGCACCCCGGGTTACTTTTTGTGCAAACAAAAAGTAACCAAAAAATTGCTTAAGGGGGCTCTGGCCCCCTTAAGAATCCCCTCCGTGTGGGAAGGGCGTTAAGAGCAGTCTATTCTGGGACGTACCCAGAGAAAGCATTCATCGGGACTGCGGGGTTGGTTTTGCCGTAGTCCAACTGCCGGTTGCTCCGTTCCACTACGCAATTGATGGATGTTTCGTATCGGGCCGTCAACGGGAATCTGTCCTGTGCGTAGTGGAACGGAGCAGAACGCAGTCGGACAAGCACAAAACGACCAGCGCACCCAATGAGTCCCCGCACCAGCGCTTCACTGTTCTTGGGGACATACTAAGGTAGCCGCTTCGCCCCCATACACGGGACCCGGCCCGGTTTAGACAAAACCAACCGCAGGGGGAGCGCAAACATAAACAAAAAATGAGGAAAGATTTTTAAGAAAACCTTGGTTTTCTTAAACGTGCTTTTGGTTCCTTTTCCCACGGGGGAAAAGGAACCAGGGGACGGCAGGCACCCCCAGGGTGCCTATCAGCCCTGGCGGGGGCGGAGCCCCCGCATCAGCCAGTGAGCGCCACCGCCAGTGCCCCTGTCAGCTGCCCCACGTTAATATTGTATTGACATTCACGGGTGAACCGCTCCAGGATCTCCACGCTGGCCGCCAGCCGCCGGCGGCCGGCCTTTTCCGCCAGACGGCGGGAAAACCCGTCGCCCGCCGCGCCGTAGGTGGCCGCCAGGCCGGCCACGGCCAGATCCCTGGCGTCGGAGAGGATGCCCTGGAGGGCATCCCTGTCCAGTTTGCTGTTCTCCAGCTCCGTGCAGAAGGAGACGATGTCGGCGGCCTTGCCGCCGCACAGCAGCTCACAGAGTTGCTTCGCCCGGTCGTCTGTCTCCGCCGTCTCCTCCTCGGCGGACAGCTTCCACTCCACCGCCCGGGAGCGGATGGTGGGCAGCAGCACCGCGCTGTTCCTGGCGCAGAACAGGAACGCCGCGTGGGGCGGGCCCTCCTCCACCACCTTCAGCAGCACGTTCTGGGCCTTGGGGTCCAGCAGGTCGCAGTCCGGGAAGATGTAGACCTTCCGCCTGCCCTCGTTGGGCAGGATATAGGCGTCCGCCACCGTCCGGCGGAGGACGTCCACCGAGATGTTCTTGTGCTCCGGGTCCGCCACCGTCGCCACGTCCGGGTGGATGTCCCGCAACACCTTGCGGCAGGGACCGCACTGGCCGCAGGGCGGGCCGTCCCCCTCGCACTCCAGCGCGGCCGCCACGAACCGGGCCGCAGCGGACAGGTCCCCTTGGCCGCTGAGGATGATCGCGTGGCTCAGCGCCCCACGGCGGGCGGTCTCACGGACCCGCTCCGTCAGCCGGGGCTCGTTGGCGATCGTGGGACGATCCGGTCCCGGCATAGGCGCTCCCTCCTTGCCCGCCCTCCCGATGGAGCAGGACATAATTACGTACCCATTATAACACGGTCCCGTGCAGAAAATCAATGGTGCGGAGAAAAAAAGACAGCCCCCGCGGCGGTTTGCCGCGTGAGCTGTCAACGTTCAAGAAAAAGTATCACAGCATCTTGGATGTGTCCCCGGCGGTTGACTGCCCCGTGGAAAATGCAGGGATACCCGCTCGAATCGGTTTGGCCAAGGTGGACGGCATGGGCGATGCGCATTGGGGCCGTTAATGGCCGGAGCAAAGAGCGGCTATCGTTTTCTGGCAAAGAATTCGGCGATGGTGACAAAGTGCCCATCCACATGCCGTATGTGCTGCAGATGGAGTGAGATGTCTGGGTGGTTTCTCTTGACGATGCCAAGGAATTCTTTGAAACGGTCACCGTCCTTAAATGAATTTTCCGAAACATAGAAAACCTTGTACCTGTGGGGCGTCTCCGTTTCCAGCCTGACAATATACAGCGGTGGTCCGGCTTCATCCGCATACGATTGGAGAGATTCTTTCAATGCGGCAAGTTTTTCTGCCTGCTTCCGGGCTTCAAACCGCTCCGCCTGCTTGGCCTCTTTTCGCTCGGCCTTTCGCTTCTCCTTCACATTCCGCTCGATCCAATAGGGGCGGTCCTCATACTTTTTAAAGAACGGGCAGTTCTTTTTGAGGCAGTCATGCTCCTCCATGATCTTGAGCGTCAGATCACCTGGGTGCGTCATGTTATAGCAATGCCCGACGATCTTTGTGCTTGCGACCTTAACGACATGATCTCCGAGAAGCCGTGTCTTGATCAGTTCCTTTTTTAAGGGCTCGGGATATTTCTTCTGTTGAGCCGGAGGAGATTCCCGAGGTTCACCTGGCTGCGGATGACAAACCTTACACGGAACGCGCCCCTGGCTGGCCTTTTCGTAGCGCACGGTCCCATGGATCGTCTTTGCATTCAGCATAAGATGGCAGGTCACCCGGTGGAACACGTTAGAGTCCGGTGTAAATATGTAGTTATACTGACTGTGGGAAAGGGTCTCCAGGTTTTTCTCACGTCTGGTTTTCTTCCTGGGGGCATCCTGGATAGCGCCGGAATTGGCAGAAAACCGAATGTTCAGTTTTGAAAGCAGCCGCTGCATCACCTGAACATCGTTGGTGGCCTGATGCTTTGGCGCTGGTAATTCAATACCAAATGCCGCTGCCGTTTCGTATAAGCCGTGTTGATCGATCCCCCTGGCGCTGGCCAGGCCGTATACTTTCTGGTTTACGTGCCTGCATTTGAACGGGAGTTCCTCACCCACCGTCGTTTCCCACTTCCTCTTCAGCACGTGCTCCGTATCCTTATGCCAGCAGATCAGCGTGTCATCGGCCTTCAAAAAGCGCAGAAGCCGTAACAGACAGGATGCTTCATCCGAACCTGCCCGGAACTCGTCAGGGGAATACCCGTTATACGCCATGTGGTCCCAATTCACATTCCAGCAGGATGCGGGGCAGACCAGGGCACCAAAGGTATCAACGGTTTCCCATGTTTCTGAGACACGGACAGCCGCGATCTGTGTGATTTCAAAATCCTCACCGCTCTGGACCCATTCTATATCGATCAGTACATTCACGATGAACCTTCCTTTCGCTCATCTCCCGCATAGTTATCAGGACTAAGTAAAAAATTTTTAATATTTATTGACATCAGAAATATTCGGTCCTATAATCAAGCCAAGAGGAGTGAGGACAATGCGGATCACAGACATACGGTTTGAACGAGCGGCCTTCGGATTTGAAAAGCCCATGAAGGTGGCGTTTGCTGAGATCAAGGACATGGAGACGCTGCTGGTGCGGATGGACACGGACGAGGGGATCTCCGGCTATGGCGAGGCTGCGCCCCTCCCCTTCGTCACCGGGGATGACCTGGACGCCGCCTACGCGGTGGGAAAGGCGCTCCGCCTGGCCCTGCTGGGGCAGGACCCCGTGGCCCTGGGCGGTATCCACCGCCGGATGGACGCGCTCTACGCCGGGAACGGTCCCATCAAGTGCGCCTTTGACATGGCCTGCTATGACATTGCCGCCAAGGCGGCGGGGATGCCCCTGTACCGATACCTGGGCGGGGACGTCCGCACGGTCCACTCCGACGTGACCATCGGCATCGACGAGCCGGAGGCCATGGCGGAGAAGGCCGCGGAGTGGGTGTCCAAGGGCTTCACCATTCTGAAAGTGAAACTGGGCGAGGATATCGGTACAGACCTCCGCCGGATGCAGGCGGTCCGCGAGGCGGCAGGCCCCTCCATCGCCCTGCGGGTGGATGCCAACCAGGGCTGGAGCGTCAAGGACACCATCCGCATCGCTCCGGGATTAGAAAAACTGTCGGTGGGGCTCATTGAGCAGCCCATCGCCGCCTGGGACTGGGAGGGGCTTCGGGAGATCAAACGTACCATCCGGGTGCCCATCGCGGCGGACGAGAGCTGCCACACGCCCACGGACGCCGCCAGGCTGGCCGCCATGCGGGCGGTGGACGTCATCAACATCAAGCTGATGAAGTGCGGCGGGATCTACCGGGCCATCCAGATCAACGCCATCGCGGAGGCGTCCGGCATCGGCTGCATGATCGGCTGCATGGGCGAGAGCGCCCTGGCCAACGTGGCCGGGATGCACGTCGCGGCGGCGCTGGACAACATCCGGGAGGTGGACCTGGACGCGGTGTATATCCTGTCCGGCGGCCCCGTCCGGGGCGGCTTCGACCATGTGGGCGGCCGCGCCACGCTGGGGGACGTGCCGGGCATCGGCGTTGAAGTGGACTTCTAAGGCCGGACCGTGCTGATGAACATTCCCGGCTTCAGGCAGGTGACGCCCCTGGCGGCTGTCTGGCCGGGATTGTACAGGTTGTGGGGCGCGCCGCCGGGGATGCGGATACTGTCGCCCTCCTCCAGTTTGTAGGTCGTCTCTCCCACCAGCACCTCCAGAGTGCCGGACATGAGGTACAGGCACTCCTCCGCGTCGTGGGACACCCGCTCCTCACTGCCGAACCGCTGGGGGGACAGGGAGAACAGCATCATCAGAAAGTTGGGCCCGTTGACGGCGGATTCCGTTGGCGGCGTCAGGACCTCATAGCTGACCCCGGCGTCGGAGAAAGAGAGCTGGTGCCGGTGGTACGCCGGCACAAAGGAGGCGTTGGGGTCCTCCTCGTTCAGGAGGGTAAAGATCGGCGTATCCAGCGCCGCCGCGATCCTCCGCAGCGTGGCCAGGGAGGGCTCCGTCAGGTCCCGCTCCAGCTGGGACAGGTAGCCCGCGGTGGTCATGGTCTTCTGGGCCAGCTCCTGGAGGGTGAGCCCCTTCTTCAGCCGGAACTGGCGGATCTTCGGTCCCATCATAGGCCGCTCCTTTCCACGGAGATCCCCGGAAGGCCGCCGCCGGACAGGGTGACCACGGCGGTGCTCTCCTCCTGGCAGAAAGCGGCGAAGGGGATCCCCGTCCGAAGGGTCAGGCTGTCGCCCGTCTCCATGGCGTAGTCCGCGCCGGATAGTTGGATATGAACAGCGCCGGTGCACAAATAGATGCACGCCTGCTCCGGGACACCCTCACAGTGGATCGTTGCTCCCGCAGTCAGAGAGACACGGACCATGGTGAGCTGGTCCCCGCCACAGGGCGAGGCAGGCGTCAGCACCTCCCAGGTGCAGAGTCCGCCGCACTGACGGACCTGGCGGTCCAGCGCGCGGGCAATGGAGGGGACCGGGGTCTCCTCCTCAAAGAAATCGGATATCGGGCGGCACAGGGCCTGGGACAGCTTCCGCAGCGCGGACAGGGACGGCTCCTCCCCGTTGTTCTCCAGCAGGGAGAGATAGCTGTCGGTCACACCGATCTGGACTGCCAGCTGGCGCAGAGTGAGGCCCTGCTCCAGGCGAAAGCGCCGGATCACATCTCCTATCATACACAAACCTCCGGGGTTCCTCTGGTCACAAAACCATTGTACAAGACCCGGCACCCGTTGTCAACGGGACCGCGGCGGTCCCGACCGCATATCAGAACGATCTTGAAAGGAGACGCAACATGGATTCAATCATGCGCAAATTGGACGGCATCATGGAGGAGCTGCTGGCGAAGTGGAACGTGGCCGGCATGTCGGTGGCCCTGGTGAAGGACGGAGAGGTACTGTGCGCCAAGGGCTACGGGAAACGGGACGTGGAAAAGGATCTGCCCATGACCGGCGAGACGGTAATGCCCATCGGCTCGGTGACCAAGACCTTCACCGCCCTGGCCCTGGGGATGCTGGCGGACGAGGGAAAGCTGGACTGGGATAAGCCGGTCCGCAGCTATCTCCCCTGGCTGAAGCTATACGACCCGGTCACCACGGAGCGGGTCACCACCCGGGACCTGCTGTGCCATCGCACCGGGGTGCCCCGCTACGACATTCAGGCGGCCTTCTGCGCCATGGACGACCGCCGGGCCCAGGTGGAGGCGTTCCAGTACCTCCAGCCCAGCGCGGATTTCCGCACCGTGCTGCAATACTCCAACCAGATGGTGACCGTGGCCGGCCACCTGCTGGAGGTGCTGTCCGGCCAGAGCTGGGAGAGCTTCGTGAAGGAGCGCATCCTGGACAAGCTGGGCATGGACCACACGGACTTTGAGGTGGACTCCCTGTCTAGGTTCGAGAACACCTCCAAAGGCTATGTCTACACCGGCACGGGCTGGATGGAGATGGGGTATATGCGCCTGAAGGCCCTGTCCCCCGCCGGGGCCATTGTCTCCAGTGCCGCCGACATGGCCAAGTACGCCCTCTTCCAGCTGGGCGACGGCACCTGGAAGGGGGAGCGGCTCATCTCCAAGGCCACCCTGGACATGATGCACACCCACCAGATGATCGGCAGCCCCTACTTCTGGTCCTTCGAGGAGATCCAGCAGGCGGACTACGGCCTCTGCTGGTTCACGGACATCTACCGCGGCCACAAGATGGTAAGCCACGGCGGCAACACCAACGGCTTCTCCTCCCAGCTGACGCTGCTGCCCGGATCCGGCTTCGGCATGGTGGCCCTGAGCAACGCCAACTCCTCCCTCTCCGTGGACGCCCTGTCCAACACTCTGGCCGATATGACCCTGGGCGTGGCGGAGGTGCCCGACTGGAACGCCCGGTTCCAGCAGGTCTTCGCCGGGATGATGCAGGGGGCCATGGCCGGCATGGAGCAGCACGCCAAGGCCCAGATCCCCGGCACCTCCCCCAGCCACCCGGCGGAGGAGTACTGCGGCACCTTCTCCCACCCCGGCTTCGGCAGCCTCATCATCGACCAGACGGATAACGGGCTGGCGGGGAAATGGAACGGCTTTGACGCCGTGTTCACTCACTACCACTACGACTGCTACGACATGATTCTCCCGCTCATGGGGGCGACGCTGCCGACGATGTTCCTCTCGGACGCCACCGGCCATATCTCCGGCCTCCAGGTCACGGTGGAGCCCACCCCCGGCGTGGCTCCTGTGGAATTCAAAAAGCAGTGATACCTCCATCAGGGGGATCAGTTCAAATCAGAGGGGTGCTGTCCAGTGACGGCGCCCCTCCGTCTTATATTTTTCCTATCTTTAAAGTTGATTTTTTCCGGAACCAACCGTCCGTTTTTGTTGTCTATATCAGTGAAGGCCTTCATCAAGCGAAAGGAGGGGTACCGTGGACGACCAGGCTATCGTCTCTCTGTTCCATGCCCGGTCCGAGGACGCTATCGCCGCGGCGTCGGACAAGTACGGCGGGCGCTGCCGCGCCATCGCCCGCAACATCCTGGCCGACGACGCCGACGCCGAGGAGTGCGTCAGCGACGCCCTGCTGGCGGCGTGGAACGCCATCCCGCCCCAGTCGCCCCGGCACCTGGGCGCGTACCTGGGCCGCATCACCCGCAACCTGGCCCTCAACCGCCTGAAGGCGGCGGGCGCCCAGCGGCGGGGCGGCGGCGAGACGCCCCTGGCTCTGGAGGAGTTGGGGGACTGCGCGGCCCGGAGCGACGGCGATGCCGCGGACCGGCTGGCCCTGGCGGGGGCCATCGAGCAGTTCCTCCGCTCCCTGCCGCCGGAGAAGCGGCGGCTCTTCCTCCGGCGCTACTGGTATCTCTACTCTGTCAAGGATATCGCCCGGGCCATGGGCGTGGGCGAGAGCCGGGTCAAGTCCCAGCTGGCCCGCCTGCGCCAGGCGCTCCGGGCACACCTGGAAAAGGAGGGCTTTTCGGTATGACGAAGGAAACGATTTTGCTGGCCATCGGGGATATCCCTGATGAACTCATTGAGGACGCCGCTCTCCCCGCCGCTCCGGCCCGGCGGTCCCATTGGACGCGGTGGACCGCCCTGGCCGCCTGTCTGGCGGTGGTGGTCGTGGGCATTTTTGCGGCGCGGTACTTCACTGGCAGCAGGCTGGACAGTGCGGACGCTCCCGGCATCAGCGGCGCGGCGTCGGGGGAGCAGCAGGTGGGTGGCGAGGCCCAGCAGGCCGGCGGCGTCACCATCCCCCGGACCGAATTCACCCTAGGGCTGGACGATGGCGCGGCGGTGGACATGATCGCATTCTTCATCTACGGCGGCCGGTCCTACGTCCACTACGAGAACATCGACGGGCAATACGCGGACACGGTCATCGGCGAACACCTAGGCTATGCCACGGGCCTCATTAACGAGTGGACGCCCAGGGACGGCTACGTGGAGCTGGCGGGCAGCGTGGAGGGGGACTTCTACGCCATCCGGGGCTTTGACCCCGGTTTCATGCTCTGTATGCGGTGGGCCACCGGGGATGTGGCGCTGTACGTCAACGACAACGGCATGACCCTCTACACCGGCGCGGACCTCTACGAGGACCGGCTCCACCTGTCGGAGAACTACACCGGCCTCACCTATGAGACCCATGACTCCTGGAACGAGGGCCCGGAGGAGCTGCAAGCCCTCTCCCCGGACCACGACCCGGCGGTGCGGAACTTCATCGCCGCCCTGGACGCCGCTCCCTTCCTGCCACGGGAGGCCATCCCGGAGACGGAGGGGCAGAGCTTCTACGACGTTCTGGAGACGTACCACGTCTACTTCCAGACCCCCTCCGGGGTGCCGGTCCATATCCGCCTGCTGGACGGCGGGTATGTGATCTTCACCGGACTCTACAGCGTGTGCGTCCAAGTGGATGCGGCGGCCTACGACGCCTTCGTGTCCCTGCTGAACACCGCCGGGGTCCCGGCAGAGGAAACGGAGCTGTCGGATTTTGAACAGTGTCAGCTGGACCCGGTGTTCGGTCCCTATATGCCCGCGACGGCGCCGGACCAGTACGCCACTCTCTACTACGTCCTGGACCCGGAGACGGGGGCCGTGCTGGACACCCGGAAGGTAGAACTGGGCTACACCAACGGCGGCAACGGCGCCAGCTGGTATCTGACCTACCTCCGCCCCGGCGAAGAGGAGGAGGGTGAGCCCGTCCTCGCCCCGGAGGAGCTGAGCACGGAGGCGCTGGACGCCCTGCGGCGCACGGGCGCGGGCGGCCGGGTGCTGGCCTTCAGCGTCCAGGTGGATGATATCCTGATATCCTTCCACGGCTACGGTGAGCCGGTGGACGTGGCGTTCGCCATGGACGTGATGGGAGAAATTTTGGACCGATGACAGAACAGACAGCCCCCGCAGCAAACTGCCGCGGGGGCTGTTATACTATTACTTATTACTATTGAAAAAAAGGTATTTCGACAGTCTGAGCCCGCCAGGACTACGTTTCTGGCGGGCCTTCCTATTGCTTCACTTTGGCCATCAGTTATTTCCTCCCGCCAAGACGGCTCACAAGAGTGTTGTTCTCCTATAAAAGGCCACAACTTGAGAAATGACAAGTATTTCCATGTCAGGACAGAGAAAAGAATGTGCGGGGGATTCATAAAACGTTTGAGGCAATACGGGGCAAAAACCGAATGGAATACAGCGTAATCACATGAAAATTCATACACATTTGAATCTCGGCATTCCGGTGGCCGCTGTCGGAGGAATAGACAATCTTGTCACTGCCCCAAAAACAATTGAAAAATTTTTGTAAATTCTCCTTGACATTATTGTCTTATTGTATTATATTATAGACAACCAGACAAAAAAGGAGGCTCCACGAAACATGAAACCAAAAGGGATCCGTCAATTTGAACCGCTGCTGTACCTGCTCCCAGCCTTTTTCTTCTTTATCGTGTTCACCTACTACCCCTTCTTCAAGACCGTGTTCAACAGCTTTTTCCTCACAAACTTTATGGGGGTGCGAAAGGAGTTCGTGGGGCTGGAGAACTACATCCGCATCCTGCAGGACCCGGCCTTCCTGGCCTCGGTAAAAAACACCTTTATTTACGTCATTGTCTCCGTCCCTGTCTCTGTTTTTATTGCCCTGATCCTGGCCATCATCGCCAACAAGAAGACGCTGAGTTCCCCGGTGTATGAGACCATGTACGCCCTGCCCATGGCCATGTCCACCTCTGTGTGCGCCATGATCTTTGAGCTGATGTACAACCCCTCGCTGGGCATCATCAACGAACTGCTGGGCACCAACGTCAGCTGGCTGACAGACAACCGCTTCACCATCTACGCCATCAGCTTCATCTCCGTGTGGATGAATATCGGCTACAACTTCCTGTTCCTCCTGGCCGCCGTGCGGAATGTGCCCGCCGACCTCATCGAGGCGGCCGACATGGAGGGCGCGGGCACGGTCCGCCTTACGACCAAAATCATCCTGCCGATCATCTCTCCCACGGTGTTCTTCCTCATCATCAATTCCCTGGCCAAGAGCATGATGATGTCCGGCCTGGTCATCATCCTCACCGACGGAGGCCGGAACGGCAGCGCATCCACCATGATCTCCTACATGTACTCCCAGTCGGTGAATGCGCAGAACTATAACAACGGGTATGCCTCCGCCATCATCGCCTTTATCATCACCTTCGTCCTGATGCTGTTCAGCTTCGGGTTCGAGAAGAAGTACGTCCACTATAATTAAGGAGGGTATGACATGGATAACTCCGTAAGTCTGAAGCGCCGGAAGGATATCGGCAAGGTGCTTTTCCAGGCGTTCGCCATCCTGGTGGGCCTTCTGGTCCTGTTCCCCATCATCTACTGCTGTTTCGTATCCTTTATGAAGCCCAACCAGATCCAGTCCATTCCGCCCACCATCATCCCCAAGGAGTGGACCCTGGAGAACTACTTCAACGTCATGGAGACCACGCCCATCGGCCGCTTTATGATCAACTCCCTGATCCTGGCCGGCGTCAGCAGCGTGATCCGGCTGGTGACCGCCTCCTTCGCGGCCTTCGCCTTCTCCTTCTATGAGTTCAAGGGCCGGAACCTCCTGTTCATGATCTGCCTGGGCACCATCATGATCCCCTCGGACGTGGTGCTGGTCACCAACTACCAGACCATCTCCGGCCTGCACCTGGTCAACACCTACCTGGGCATGATGAGCGTCTTCTGCGTCAACGCCATGAACATCTTCATGATGCGTCAGAACTTCCTGTCCTTCTCCCGGACGCTCCAGGAGGCCGCCTATGTGGACGGGTGCAGCAACATCCGGTTCTTCTTCAAGATCCTCATCCCCACCTCCACCCCGGTGCTGACCACGGTGTTCATCTCCTCCTTCATCAGCACCTGGAACACCTACCTCTGGCCCATGCTGGTCACCAACCAGCCCCTGATGCGGACCGTCCAGGTGGGCGTCACCATGCTCAACAACGAGGACGGCAACGTCCATGGACCCATCATGGCGGCCTCCATGCTGGTCCTCATCCCCACAGTCGCGATTTTCCTGATCTTCCGCAAGAAGATTGTCAGCGGTATCATGGGCGGCGCTCTGAAGGAGTGATGCCGGTGTACGCTTACAATAAATCAAAAAAATTTTAGGAGGAAAAACATGAAAAAGATCGTAAGTCTCGTGCTGGCCGCTCTGATGATGCTCACCCTGCTGGTGGGCTGCGGCGGGAACAGCAACAGCGGCTCTGGCAGCAGCGGCTCCAACGGCGGCTCTTCCGGTGACGAGGGCGGCGTTGTCACCATCGAGTTCTGGAACTCCGCCGAGGGCGCCATGGCCACCTCCACCGAGTACCTGGTGGGCCTGTTCAACGACACCGTGGGCAAGGACAAGGGCATCCACGTCAACTCCGTCTTCCAGGGCGGCGATGTGGTGGAAAAGCTGAAGACCCTGGTCCAGGCCAACGACTACTCCAACTTCCCCGATGTGGGCCAGATCTACGCCGCGGGCCTGTCCACCGTGCTCCAGATGAAGAACCTGGTGCCCCTGGATACCATCTATGAGTCCGGTGAGTACGAGATCACCCTGCCCAAAGAGGAGATCATCGAGAACTTCCTGCGCTCCTACACCTATGAGGGCCAGACCGTTTCTCTGCCCCTGAACGCCTCCACTATGCTGATGTACTACAACAAGGACGCCGCCAAGGAGGCCGGGCTGGATCCGGACGCGCCTCCCAAGACCATTGCCGAGCTGGCGGAGTGGACCGACGCCCTGACGGTGCGGGACGGCAGCACCGTTACCCGCTACGGCCTCAACATCCAGATGGACCGCTATGAGCTGGTGAACTTCCTGGCGGGAGTCAGCGACACCGGCTGCAACTACATCGGCGACAACGGCGGCGGCCGGGACGCCATGATGACCAAGCTGACCATTGGCGAGGACGGCTCCCTCATGGCCTTCCTGGACGAGTGGGAGAAGGTCATCGCCACCGGCGGCTACAAGGCCGTCAACGACGACGAGCGCGGCGAGTTCGCCAACGGCCTCTCCGCCATCAACTTCCAGTCCTCCGCCCAGCTGGCCTCCATGATGAGCAACGCCGAGGGCAAATTTGAGCTGGGCGTGGCGCCTCTGCCCGCCTGCTCCGACAAGTACGGCGCCGGCGCCGCTGTGGGCGGCGGTTCCTTGGCCATGTTCGACATGGGCGACGCCGCCCGCCGCCAGGCCGCGTGGGAGTTCATGCAGTTCATGGCCTCTGCCGACAGCCAGGTGTACCTCTTTGAGCACAACGGCTATCTGCCCGTCTGCAAGTCCGCCTACGAGACCGACGCCTACAAGGCCTTCGTGGAGAGCACCCCGGAAGCCGCCGTGGCCGTGGAGCAGCTCAACAACTCCGACCCCGGTATGCAGGAGCCCATGGACCTCATCAACTGGGAGCTGAACACCCTGAGCAAGGACAGCTTCATCGCCTGGACCAACGGCGAGATCACGAAGCAGGAGTGCCACGACAATATCGTGGACGGCTTTAACGCCAAGCTGACCGAGTACATTCGCGCCAACGGGTAATAGGATCTGAGGCCGCAAGGCAGAGAAACGCTCTGCCTTGCGGCCCCATAAAAAAGGAGAGGAAAAATGGTTTCTTTGATCGTATGCGACATGGACGGGACGATGATCGGCCACGACGAACAGATCCCCGCCGGCGCCGCTGCCTGGATCGACGATTTGGAGAACAGGGGGATCAAGTTCACGGTGGCCACAGGCCGGGCCGAGGGCTATATGCGCTCCAAGGTGGCGCAGATGGGCCTCCGCCATCCGTTCATCGCCACGAACGGGGCCACCATCATGGACGGCGACCGCGCTGTGCTCCGCAAGCAGTTCCCCATCCGGCCCCTGCAGGAGCTGGTGAACGAGTGCTACCGGGAGGGGATGTCCGTCCTCTTTACCTTCCAGGGGGAGGAACGCACCGAGAACATCACGCCCTGGATCATCCGCGAGGGGGAGAAGCGAAACCACACCTACCTGGCGGAACCCCTGAGCCAGGAGGAGTGGGAGACGCTCCGCGCCGATAAAATCCTCATCATGGACCCGGTCCGCGAGGGCAAGATCCTGGAGATGGAGAAGAAGCTGCAGGCGATCCCCGGGGAGTTCCTCTATGTCCGCTACCGCCTGAAGGCCCTGGAGATGAACGAGCGCACCGCCAACAAGGCCGAGGCGCTGCGGGAGCTGGCCAATATTCTGGACGTCCCCATGGAGGAGGTCCTGGTCATTGGGGACGACGACAACGACATCCAGATGTTCCAGGCGGCGGGACACTCCGCCGCGGTGGGCAACGTCTCCGACAACGCCAGACCCTTTGCGGAGTATGTCTGCCAGGGGAGAGAATTTGAGGGCGTGAAAGAGGCGGCGGCCTATTTCTGCGGAGGCTGACCATGCGGCTATCCACATCCACGAATATCTATTTCAACCGACCGGACGGGAGCAAGGCCGCCATTGTGGATTCCGTCCGGCGGTGCGCGGCGGCGGGCTACCGGGTCATGGATATGAACTTCCATGACTGCGTCACGTTCCGCAAGCCGTTCGTGGGCGATGAGTACCGGCGGTGGCTGGACGAGATCGCCCTGTGCGCCGGAGAACAGGGGATCGTGTTCAGCCAGGCCCACGCCCCGTTCTACAATTTCTGTGATACCGCCTACCAGGACCGGGAGGAGATGGACCGGCTGATCTACCGCGCCGTGGAGTGCGCCGCGGAGCTGCGGATCCCGTGGCTGGTCATCCACGCGGGCACCGCCTTTGACGCGGCGGACTGGCGGAAGGTGTCCCTGGCCCGGAACCTGGCCTATTTCCGGCCCCTGGTGGAGTTCGCGGCCCGCCGTGGAGTGGGGATCGCCATTGAAAATCTGTGGGACCTGAACATCGCGCCGCTCCGGCGCTACACGGCCCAGCCCGAGGAGGTCCTGGAGCTGGTGGAGCGGCTGGACAGCCCCTGGGCAGGCGTCTGCTGCGACGTGGAACACGCGGAGATCATGGGGCAGGACCCGGCGGCCGTGCTCCGGCTGTTCGGGGACCGACTGAAGGCCACCCACATCTCCGATGTCATTGACGCCCAGAGCGACCATCTGCTCCCGTTCTCCGGCAGGAGCGACTGGCCTCCCATCATGGCGGCCCTGCGGGACATCGGGTACCGCGGGGATTTCACCTACGAGATCCACCGCTACACGGCGCGGCTGCCGGACGAGCTGGTGCAAGAGGCCCTAGCCTACAGCGTATCCGTCGGGCAGTATCTGCTCTCACTCTGAGAGCGGCTTATACGATTTTTCAATCAGAACAGTATATCGTCACCGTGCAGGAAAGATAGGAATTGCAGTGTTTTGGAAGCGAGGTTAAAGTTCTTTTTGATACTTTTTCTTTCAAGAAAAAGTATGAGAGAGGGGGAGTGGGGGCAGTGGAACAGCTTGTGCAGATACTCCGGGATCTGACCCCGGTCTCCGCCGTGGTGCGCATTCTGCTGGCTGTGTTCCTGGGCGGCCTGATCGGCCTGAACCGGGGACGCCAGGGCAGGGCGGCGGGACTGCGGACCCACGCGCTGGTCTGTCTCGGCTCCGCCCTAGCCATCATGGTGGGCATCTACAGCGTGGAGATCCTGGGCCTCTCCGGGGACCCCACCCGCATCGGCGCACAGGTGGTCTCCGGGATCGGCTTTCTGGGGGTGGGGACCATCCTCACCAGGAGCGAGCACCGCATTACCGGCCTGACCACGGCGGCGGGGCTGTGGGCCACGGCCTCCGTCGGCCTGGCCATCGGCATCGGCTTCTATCTTGGCGCGGTCCTGGGAGGCGGGATGGTCATTCTGACCATGACGTGGATCAACCGCATCGTCAAAACCAAGGACCGGAGCGGCCCCAAGCAGCGGCTGTACCTGGAGAGCCCCGACGAGCAGCGGTTCACCCAGGTCCTGGACGATCTCTCGGCGCGGAACGTGGAGGAAATCGAAGTAAAACCCGCCAGGACGGGCCTGGCGGGCCATGTGGGACTGTGCGTCTCCTGTGCCTATGAGGAGGGCCCGGAGCTGCAGCAGGCCCTGATGAAACTGAGAGAGGACGGCTGTGTCATGTTTTTCCTGGAGGACAGGTAGCGGAGCTACTTGGACACCACCAGATGGAACTGGGCGTTCTGCCCGTTCCAGATGGTACTGGCAAACTCGATGGGCTGCCCCTTCTCGCTGGAGTGGACGGAGTCGATCCGGAGGGCGGGGGAGCCGTATGGCACCCCCAGGATCCGGGCATAGTGGGCGTCCAGCGTGATGGCGGCGATGTAGTTCTCCACCGTGGCGGAGCCGCAGCCGTACCGGCTGCGCAGCGTGGTAGAAATGCTTCGGTTTTCCAGACCCAGCTCCGCCAGGTCCGGGAACAGCTTCTTGGGGAACCAGGCCCGGTTGATGCCCACGACCTGCTCGTCGTTTTCAAAATAGCGCTCCAGATAGATGAGGGGGGCATCCTCCTGCAGGTCCAGCATTTTGGCCGCCTTTCGTGCAGGGGCGTCCAGCTCCATGATCTGAATGTGGGTAGAGACGACCTGCTGGGTGGGATTCACCAGCGGCAGCTTGTTTTCCGGCCCCGGGAATTGCAGCTCCTGGACCATGTACCGGGGCCTCGCAGTCACCACGGCCCGTCCGCCCCGCTTCCGGCTGATGAGGCCGTCCTCCTCCAGGCGGGCGAGGGCCTGCCGCATCGTCACGCGGCTGGAGTCATACAGCTCTGACAGTGTGATCTCAGGCATGATCTGGTCGCCGATCCGCCACTCCTCATCCGCGATCCGCCGGGTCATGTCGTTGGCGATCTGCAGGTAAACGGGGATGGGTGAGGTCCGATCGATTGCCTCCCGATAGGTAAAAGACGTCATGGACAATCACCTCGCTTATTGTCTATACAATATTACATCTAGTCATATCATACCAGTTTGCCTGTTATCTGTCAATCAGGCAGTGAACAATTTCTTTCAAAAGCCGCGCAGCGGCCTGCCATCAAAGAAAAGGAGTGATTCCATGAAAGAAGTAAGCAACGCGATGTGCCGGCAGGTGTGGAGCCTTCCCCAGCTGCTTCGGGACCAGTACGCCGATCTGGAGCCCAAGTGCCGGAAGGTCCTGACCACGCCGGAGATATTCTCCGTACAGCGGATCGTGCTGACGGGGTGCGGGGACTCCCACGCGGCCTCCATGGCCGTCCGGTACTGCTTCGAGTCCCTGACCGGCATCCCCACCGAGGTAGTCCCGGCCATCGAGCTCAGCCGCTATTACAGCGAGAAGCAGCTGGGCTTTGCCCCTCAGAACCCGCTGGTGATCGCCGTCAGCAACTCCGGCGGCGTGGTCCGGGTGGCGGAGGCGATCCAGCGGGCGGTGAAGCACGGGGCCTTTGCCCTAGGGGTGACGGGGAAGCCGGAGTCGCTGCTGGGCCGGAGCGTCACCCGCATCCTGCCCCTCGCGGTGCCGCCTTTTGAGAGCGCCCCCGGCACCCGGTCCTATCTGGTGGCCCTGCTGGCGCTGCTGCTGCTGGCCATCCGCATCGGCGAGGTGCGGGGACGCTACACCATGGACCAGGCGATGGACTACCGGTACGACCTGCTCCGGCAGGCGGACGCCCTGGAGGAGTGCCTGCCCGCTATGGATGGTCAGATGAAAGCGCTGGCGGATTCCTGGAAGGACCTGGAGGCCTTTGACTTTATCGGCGCCGGCCCCGACTACGCCTCCGCGTGGTTCGGCCAGGCGAAAATTTACGAGGCCTGCGGGAAGTACGCCATGTCGGTCAACACGGAGGAGTGGCTCCACCTGAATTTCTTCCTGCGCCGTGTGGACAGGATCGGTACCGTCCTGGTGTGCCAAGGGGACAGTCCCGCCCTCAGCCGGGCCCGAGAGCTGGCGGTCCACGCCGCCCGCGACATGGGCCGCCCGTTCCTGCTGGTGACCTCCGGCAAGGCGTCCTTTTCCGACCTGGCCCTGCCCACCGTGGTGACACCCGCTACGGATCACGTTCAGAGCGGGCTGCTGACCCAGTTTTCTCCCCTGTGCCTGCTGGCCGGATATCTGGGCGAGTTCCTGGGAGAAGAGAACGGGAGAGGCTGCAAGGGGCCCTGGAGCTTCGCCCAGGGCGGCAGAGGCATCACCCAGAGCGAAATGATCGTCATGTGATACGTTTTCTGGAAAGAGTATGAGGTAGAAAAATGCTGAAAAACTTTAAGATCAAGACCCAGGAGAGGGACGTGGTCCCTCTCACAGACAACATCAAGTCCCTCGTCGCCGAGAGCGGGATACAGGAGGGGGTCTGCATCGTCTGCACGCCCCACACCACCGCGGGGCTCACCATTACCTCCTTCTGGGACCCCAACGGATTTCTCGACCTTCAGGACGAGATCTGCCGCCTGATCCCCACCCGCATTGACTTCAAGCACCAACACGACACGCCCCAAGACGCGGCGGGCCATGTGAAGTCCTCCCTCATCGGCGTCAACATGACGCTGCCTATCCACGAGGGGAAGCTGCTGCTGGGCCACTCCCAGGGAATCTATTTTCTGGAATTTGACGGTCCCCGGAACCGGGAATACTTTGTCAAGCTCCACGCGGACTGAGCGGGCCGCGGGGATAGGGAGAGGTGCCGTATGAAAAAAGTGATTTTGGATTGTGATCCCGGCATGGACGACTCCGTCGCCATCATCATGGCGGCAAAGTCCCCGGACCTGGAGCTGCTGGCGGTCACCGCCGTCAGCGGCAATTACCCGGTGTCAGTGACCTGCGCCAACGCCAGGAAGGTGCTGGAGATGCTGGGACGGACGGATATCCCCGTGGCCGGCGGAATGGCCCATCCCATGGTGCGGCCCGCGCCGCCGGACCCCTTCTCTCACGGCCGGGACGGCCAGGGGGAGAATTTCCTGCCGGACCCGGTCACGCCCCCCGCCGCCGAGCACGCTGTTGACATCATCATCCGCCTGGCGCGGGAGAACCCGGGGGAGGTCACGGTCCTCTGCACGGGCCCCATGAGCAATCTGGCCATGGCCATCACCAAGGCCCCGGAGCTGACGGAGCAGCTCGCCGGCGTCATCGCCATCTCGGGGGCCTTCGGCCTCAACCGGTACGCCTTCACCAACGCCACAGGGGACACGCCGCAGAGCGAGTGGAACGTCTACGTGGACCCGGAGGCGGCGAAGATCGTCTATGAGTCCGGGCTTCCGCTGGTGGCATTGGGGCTGGATGTGGCCACCCACTTTGATGTGAATTTCTCGGAACAGCAGATCCGGTCGTTTGCGGACAGCCCCCGCCCGGAGGCGCGCTTTCTGCGGCAGGCGATCCGCTACGCGGACGGCATCGGGTTCGAGGCGTACACCACCATCATTGACTGCATGGCGGTGGGCTATGCCATCGACCCGACCCTGGTGGAGACCATCCAGGGCCATGTGGGCGTGGAGACGGAGAGCCGTCTTACGCTGGGCATGACCGTGCTGGACCGCCGCCACCACCACGCCTGGACCCATCTGCCGCGAATCACCATCGGGGCGAAGGCGGACTACAGCCGGTTCCTGGCGCTGTTGAGCGAGCTGATACTGCGGTAAAGGAGGGCCAAATGAAGAAGGAAAGCATCTATATTGCGGGTCCCATGTGCTTCTACGAGGACGGATATCCCCGCTGGTATGTCATGCGGGACAGGGCCAGGGTCAAAGGATTCGATGTGACCATGCCCAGCGACACGCAGCTCGAGATGGACCCCCGAGACCTCCGGAAGAACGGAGACGCCATCTTTGACAACTGCGTCCGGTGCATGGACGCCTCCACGGCGATCCTCTGCAACCTGGAATTCTATCGCGGCGCGGACGTGGACGGCGGGAGCATCTACGAGGTGGGCATGGCCTATGCCAGGGGAGCCCACTGCTACGGATACACCCGGGACAAGCGGCCCATGGCGTGGAAGTACCAGAACGGGGTGCTCCGGGACGGCGTCCTCTATGACCAAAAGGGGCGTCCGCTGCCTTACAGCCATCTCCCCTTTTCCCCCAACGTGGTGGGCTCCATGAAGATCGTGGAGGGCGACTTCGACGACTGCCTCCAGGTCTTCGCCCTGGACCGCGAGGAGGAGCGGAAACGGAGGGGCGGACGCGTTCCCCCCGCCGCGCCGGTCCCCGGCCGGACGCTGGGGGATGTGGGAAAGCCGGTGGTGTACCTGGCCGGTCACGAGCGGTACGCGCCCGACGCCGTCCGGCGCTACGCGGGGATGAAGGCCCTCTGTGGGGAACTGGGCTTCTACGCTATTACACCGGCGGACGAGGCGCCCGGCGTACCGCCGGTGTCCTCCGATGATCCGTACACCCAGGCGTATCACATCTTTGACCGCCAGCAGCAGCATGTCCGCAACTGCGACATTGTGATCGCGGACCTGAACGACTTCCACGGCTGGGAGCCGGACAGCGACACGGCCTTCGAGTGCGGCATGGGCTTCCAGCTGGGGAAAAAGCTGTACGGATACATGGCGGACACCCGGCGGATGATCGAGCGCGTCCCCAACCTGGGCGCGGCGCGGGAGTACCGGGACGCCTGCGGCTGCAATGCGGAGAACTTCGACTACCCCCTCAACATCATGTTCGCCTGCTCCATGACCATTGTGCAGGGCGGTTTTGAGGACGCGCTGCGGCGGGCGGCCCTGGACCTGGAGGGAACGAAATGACGGTCTTTCAGACAAATGACACGGAGCGGATGCTTCAGCAGGTGGGGGAGAAGCGGGAGGCGATCCGCGTCGCCGCGGGCTGCCGGGCCGCCGGCCTGGTGCTGAAGAACGCCTCCTATGTAAACGTATTCACGGACCGGATCTGCCGGGGCGACATCGCTGTCGCGGGTGGACAGATCGCGGGCATCGGGAGCTATGAGGGGAAAGAGGAGATAGACCTCTCCGGGAAAATCGTCCTGCCAGGGTTCATCGACGCCCATATCCACCTGGAGAGCTCCCTGGTGTCACCGGCGGAATTTGTGCGGGCGGTGCTGCCCCACGGCACGACCACCGTGGTCACGGACCCCCATGAGATCGCCAACGTGATGGGCACGGACGGGATCGAGTACATGCTCCAGGCCACCCGCGGCCTGCCGGTGGATGTGAAGTTCATGCTGCCCTCCTGCGTCCCCGCCACGCCCATGGACGAAAGCGGCGCCGAGCTGGACTACCACTGCCTGGATGGGTTCTACCGCCACCCCAGGGTGTTGGGACTCGCGGAGGTCATGGACTATATCGGGACCGTGGAGGCGGCGCCCCGGGTGGTGGACAAGATCGCCGCCGCCCAGGTCCGCGGAAAAGTCATTGACGGCCACGCCCCCGGCCTCTCCGGGAAGGGTCTGAACGCCTACATCACCGCGGGCGTCCAATCCGACCACGAGTGCAGCGATCTGGCGGACGCGATGGCAAAAATCGAGCTGGGCCAGTATATCATGATCCGGGAGGGCACGGCCGCCAAAAATCTGGACGCTCTCCTGCCGCTTCTGAAATATCCCTACGCCAGCCGCTGTATGTTCTGCTGCGACGACAAGCACCCAGGCGACCTGCTGGAGGCGGGACACATTGACCACCACATCCGCCGGGCCATTGCGGCGGGGGTCGATCCCATTTTGGCCGTCAAGGCGGCCAGCTGGAACGCGGCCAACTATTTCCACATGGAGCGCACCGGTGCCATCGCGCCCGGATACCGGGCGGATATGGTGGTAGTCGACGATTTGGAGACGCTGCGCGTCCGCAGCGTCTTCAAGGACGGGCGGCTCGTGGCGGAGGACGGCTGCGCAAAGCCCTTTGAGATTCCGAGGATCGCGCCGGAACTGGCGGAGAAGGCCCACAGCACATTCCACGCGTCTCCGCTCACTCCGTCGGATTTTCGCGCCGACGCCCCCAAGGCGATGCTCGGCTTGGTGCCCGGCGAGATCGTGTCCCGGAATCTGGGCTTCGCGAACGGGATCGACATTGCCGGGGATATTCTGAAGATCGCAGTGGTGGAGCGGCACAGAAATACAGGCCATATCGGGATCGGCTACATCAAGGGATACGGGCTGTCCTCCGGCGCGGTCGCCGCCAGCATCTCCCACGACTCCCACAACATCATCGTCGTGGGGACCAACGACGATGACATGGCCGCCGCCGTGAACCGCATCCTCTCCAACCAGGGCGGGATCGTGCTGGCGGACCGGGGGGCCATTGTCAGCGAAGTCGTGCTATCCATCGCGGGCATTATGAGTGAGGACTCCCTGGAGCAGGTCAACTCCGCGCTGGAGGAGGCCAAGCGGATGGCCCACGAGCGCGGGGTCGGCACCGGCATTGACCCCTTTATGACGCTGAGCTTTATGGCTCTGCCCGTGATCCCGGAACTCCGCATCACGACGCGGGGAATGGTGGACGCATTGACACAGACGCTGGTAACGTACAAGGAGGCGTAAAGAGCATGAAAGAGAGAATGGGGATCAGCAGCGCGTTTTACCGCATCCGTTCGCTGGTCCACACGGTCCCCAGCGTGGGCCTGATCCTGGGGAGCGGCCTGGGGGACTTCTGCGATACGCTGGAGGACCCCGTCGTGATCCCGTTTTCCGATATTCCCGGTTTTCCGGTCTCCACGGTGGAGGGCCACACGGGAGCCTTTGTGTTTGGCCGCACCCAGGGAAAGTATGTCGTCGCGCTGCGGGGCCGCATCCACTATTACGAGGGCTATACGCCGCGGCAGATCGTCATGCCGGTGCGTGTCATGGCCAAGTTGGGGGTAAAGACGCTGATCCTCACCAATGCCGCCGGTGGTGTCAACCCCGGCTGGCCCGCGGGGACGCTGATGCTGATGAAGGACCATATCAACTATTCCGGCATGAATCCCCTGATCGGGCCCAATCTGGAGGATTTCGGTCCCCGGTTCCCGGACATGAGCGACGTATACTCCAGGGAACTCCGGGAGAAGCTGAAGCCTCTTGCCGCGGCGGAGGGCATCCGCCTGGATGAGGGCGTCTATGTCATGTTCAGCGGCCCCAGCTATGAGACCCCGGCGGAGGTCCGTTTTGCCCGGATCATGGGCGGGGACGCCGTGGGGATGTCCACCGTGCCGGAGGCCATCGCAGCCAGGCACTGCGGCCTGCAGGTCATGGGTGTCAGCTGTATCACCAATCTTGCAGCTGGTATGCAGGCAACCCCGCTGGACCACAGCGAGGTGGTGGAGACCGCGAACCGGGTCAAGGCGGAGTTTACCCGGCTTCTCCGGCTGATGATCGACATTGCGTAATATGCGGTGCATCGCACCGGCCCCTGGCCCGCTGTACCGCGCCCCGGGAGGCCGGTCGGGCCATAGAGACTTCATGAGGAAATGAGCGCTATTTGTGCAGTACGCAGTGGGCTGACATTTGCGTAAAGTAACCATAAAAGAAGAACCCTCTGACCGGTAACGTAAGCTGCCGGTCAGGGGGTTCGATTTTTTGTCCCCGTGTGAGATGCGGAGTTTACAGTTCAGCCCTTCCCTCAAAAACGATAAAGAGGCGGCCTCCTGATACTTTTTTCCTGAAAGAAAAAGCATCAAAAAAACCTTTAATATCACTGCCAAAGCGCTGCGGTTCCGGCATTTCTTACCCGTCAGCGATGCATGGCTTTAACGGAAGAAAGGAACGATTGCTCAAAGAGTTTCCTCAAAAGGGAAGCTCTTTATTTTTGAACTTAATTCTATCGAAACAAACCATTTCGCTGCCAAAAATCACCAAAAATGAACTGAATAATAGTTGCATTGACATTCCGGGATTCATCTGCTAAAGTGCTCGTAGTTTCCTGAGAGTGGGAGGGGAGAGGTCATCATGTACAACACGGCTTGTCTTCCTGCTTACCTGAGCGAAGTGGGCGATTACCGCATCTGGTGTTACCAGACCGTCGCGGAACAATTCCAAATCGAGACCGCGCTGTATCCGGGTTCAGCCAACGACATTGCCCCATCTCTGTTCATCCCCCATGTCTGCTATCTGGACAAGGCGCTGTGGGTGCAGGAGTGGTTCCAAGACCATACAGACATTGGCGAGCTGGTCAGCGACTACAAGGTGTTTCCGGAAGATGTGCAGGCTGTCTTTTACGGATGCGATTACAACCGGCCGCCGGAGCTGCCGCAGTTTGATCTGCTCCTTTCCTTCTACGCCGGAGATGTGGGGCAGGCGATGAAGCCCTATCTGAAGGAGGGCGGCTTGCTTCTGGTGGCCGAGGGGCCGGAGGATTGGTTCCTTGCCCATCTGGACGAGGACTACGAATTGCTGGGCACGATGGACCTGGAGGATGACGGAGTAGCGCTGAGGCCCGGGATCCGGCGTCCGGTCAGGGTGCCGCTGCCGGAGGAGCTTGCCACGCCCTATTTGTCAGAAGTTGAGATGCAGCGTATTTTTCTGTTCCGAAAGATACGTTAACGAAAATGATCCCGAGTGCTTCCAGCGGACCGTCTGCTGGGAGCATTTTTCTTGCCGTGAGCAGGGAAAATGTAAACCCGATGCGCGGGGTATTCACGGTGATGTCTTGTTTTGCCTGTCGAAAAGCGGCCCGTCTGGATTCGTTCCAGACAGGCCGCAAAATAAATCATACCATCCCTGTTTTTGCGCAAAATAGTGCCCCGCGATGGCCGTGTGGACCCTGTTATAACCTGCACACGCTTGGCAGGTGGGTCGCCTGCACCGTCCTTTACTGCTTCCAACTTCCAACCGCAGGTGGCAGCCGGGAGGCCTGCAAACCAGACGATGAACCAGCATCCCGTATAACAGAATGTGGGTTAAAAGAAGGCCCATCACGCACCCCGCAGGGCACATTTTTATTCTATGCTTCGTTCACCGGAGCGGGAACTTTTTTCCCTGTCCTTCCGTCTGAAAGAACAGCGGCTCAGTCCTCGCCGCCCTCCTCGTCCTCTTCCTCGGAGAAGAGGCGCTCCATGAAGAGGTCGTACACCTCGTTCAGCTCCTCGTCGGTGTCCAGGGTGGAGAGCAGCTCCTCCCCGTTTTCCACGATGGACTTCAGGATGACCAGGCCGTAGTCCTCGCTGTCCTCGTCGGCCCCCTCCTCCACGGCGGGATAGAACGCCATGTAGGTCTGGCCCTTGTGCTCCAGCGCGTCCAGGAATTCCAGCTCGATATCGTTGCCGTCCTCGTCCGTTATGGTGATGAAATCCGGGCCGTACTCTTCGCTCATATCCGCGCCTCCTTGTCCCGTGAGGTGGCCGGACGGCCTTTTCCGTCCGCACCTATAGTGTACCCCGTTTTCTCCAAAATTGCAACCCCTATTCCATGTGACATTTCGACGATTTCTGTACCTCTTTTTTGTATTTTATGAAGAATTTTTCGAGTTCTCTTTCTTCTGGAACGGTTTTTTCTCTATTTTCTCCCTTTTCATGGTTGACAAGCCGTGTTATACTGTAGAGTAAGCATACTCTGATATGCCCTCTCCCGCCCTCCCCACCCGGGACGGGCTGTTCATCTTATATATAAGGAGGTACATCGCGCATGAGTCCGGAACGCGCAGATCCCAGCGGACAGGCCCCCGGCGAGGCCGCGCCCCGCAAAAAGAAAAAGAAGAAAAAGAGAAACATATTTCTGATCATCCTCTCCCTCATCGGCAAGCTGATCCTGGCGGTGTTCACTCTCTGCCTCATCGCCGTGCTGACCGTGGCCATCTTCGCCAGGTATTTCCTTTCCTATGTGGAGACCACCCTGGCCCCCTCGGTGTCGGAGCTGGAAGTGGAGGACATGACCATGTCCCTGGCCTCCACCATTTACTGCAAGGATGAGAGCGGCGAGTGGGTCCCCCTGCGGGTCATCTACGAGACCGGCGGCAACCGGGAGCTGGTGGAGTACGAGGACCTGCCCGACCACCTCATCAAGGCGGTGGTGGCCATCGAGGACAAGCGCTTCTGGGAGCACAACGGCGTGGACTGGCTCAGCACCGCCGGTTCCATCCGGGACACCCTCCTGGGCAGCGGCACCCGCGGCGGCTCCACCATCACCCAGCAGATGCTGCGGAACCTGTCCAACCGGCCGGAGGACAAGGAGGTCACGGTGCTCCGGAAGTTCCGGGAGATCATCCGGGCCCTGGAGTTCGAGAAGACCCACGCCAAGGAGGAGATCCTGACCCTCTACCTCAACAAGGTCAACTTCGGTCACGCGGAGGGCATCGGCATGGCGGCCAAGGTCTACTTCGGCAAGAGCGTATCCGAGCTGGACCTGGCGGAGAGCGCCGCCATCATTGCCATCACCAACAACCCCTCCCTCTACGACCCCTTCTTTGATATCGAATACGAGCAGTCTGACGGCTCCATCAAGACGCCCAGGGACTTCAACAAGAAGCGGCAGACCGACATCCTCTGGACCATGAAGGAGCAGGGCATCATCGACGAAGCCACCTACAACGCCGCCCTGAACGAGTTCCTGATGTTCACCGACACCCCGGAGTATGCCGCTCTCCACGCCGGAGAGCCGGAGGAAGTGGAGGGCGAGGAGGGCGAGACCGTGGACGAGACGCCCCAGAGCACCGAGTCCGGCGTGGTGGCCCTCCACAAGGGCACCTATACCTGGTTCGAGGACGCGGTCATCGACGACGCCATCGAGCTCATCATGGAGCAGCAGGGCGTCACCCGCTCCACCGCCATCGACAAGCTCTACGGCGGCGGCTACCACATCTACACCACCCTGGATCTCCGCATCCAGGAGATCGTGGACAGCGTCTACGAGGACCCCTCCAACTTCGACTGTCCCTCTGAGAGCGGCCAGCCCCTGGCCTCCGCCATCTCCGTGGTGGACCCCTACACCGGCGACGTGCTGGCCATGGCCGGCGGCGTGGGCGTAAAGACCGTGAGCCGGGCCCAGAACCTGGCCCGGACCCCCCGGCAGGTGGGCTCCTCCATCAAGCCCGTGTCCGTCTACGCCCCCGCCATCGACGCCGGGGTCATCGGCCCCGCCAGCATCATCGACGACTACCCCATCCGCATCAATGAGTCCGGCACCGGCGGCTACCCCAAGGACGACAGCGGCTACTACCGGGGCTACGTCACCGTGACCCAGGGCGTCCAGTCCTCCCTGAACTGCGTGGCCGTGCGGGTCCTGCAGAAGCTGGGCGTGGCCCGGTCCTTCGAGTTCATGGAGAACAACCTGGGCTTCGACCTGTCCACCTCGGACCTGGACATCTCCCCCCTGGCCATGGGCGGCCTCCACGACGGCCTCACCACCGAGCAGATGGCCGCGGCCTTCTCCGCCTTCGTCAACGAGGGCATCTACAACAAGCCCCGGACCATCCTGCGCATCGAGTCCAACGACCACACCGAGGTGGTGGTGGACAACGAGAACCCGGATGTCCCCCGGACCTGGGTGGCCATGAAGAAGTCCACCGCCTACTTCATGAACACCCTTCTGAAGCGGGCGGCCAACAGCGGCACCGGCGGCGACGCCCTCTTCGACGGCATGACCATCGCCGGCAAGACCGGCACCACCGACAAGAAGCGCACCCGGTACTTCAGCGGCTACACCCCCTACTACGCCGCCGCCGTGTGGGTGGGCTACAAGGACAAGGACGAGACCGTCAACGCCAGCGGCAACCCGGCGGCAAAGATCTGGCGGAAGGTCATGCAGCAGATCCACGAGGGCCTGGAGGACAAGCCCTTCTTCGACAAGCCGGAGGGCATCTCCTCCGTCACCCTCTGCAAGGAGTGCGGCCTGCTGGCCAGCGACCTGTGCTCCCAGTGCGGCGGGACCGTCTCCGGTGAGGTACCGGACGATGCCGTGCCCAGCGGGCGCTGCAGCTGCCACGTGGAGCTGCGGCTCTGCCACGACGAGACCACCGACACCTACAGCCTGGCCGGTCCCTACTGTCCGGAGGACCACATCGTCACCAGGATCGTGTCCAACAGCCGTGAGTTCCTGATGCTGGGCGACAGCTGGATCCAGGTCAGCGACCAGGAGGACCAGTACGCCTACTGGCAGATGGCCGCCACCCAGTGCACCATCCACGACGAGAACTTCGTCCCCGAGGATCCCAACGCCCCCGAGGGCGGCGAGGTCCTCCCCGGCGACCCCAACTATGTGCCGCCGGATTGGCTGTGGGGCGACGACCCGGATACCCCCGACGAGCCCGGCCAGACCGAAGAGCCCACTTGGCCGGAGACACCGGATATCCCCGAGATCCCCCCGGATGACGAGACGACGTCTCCCAACAGCGGCGGGGCCGGATTTGGCGGCGCCCAGACCGGCGACGACACCGGAGGCACGGCCCCCGATGAACCCCAGACCGGCGGTGAACCGTCGGCCCCCGATGAACCCGTTGATGACGGCACCCAGCCGCCTCTATAACCCCCCCTCTGCTTCGCGGCCCTGTCCCTGGGGCCGCGAAGCAGTCCCGTGTCCGGGGCCCTTTTCCGGGCCCTGCCCGGCGGGGCCGGAACAAAAAGAGAAATCATTAAAATAATAAATACATATTGAGGAGGAAACACAACATGAAAAAACTCGGCTTCGGTATGATGCGCCTTCCCATGCCCGACCCCAAGGTCCAGGCCAACATCGACCTGGAGCAGGTGTGCCGGATGGTGGACACCTTCCTGGAGAGAGGGTTCATCTACTTCGACACCGCCTACTTCTACCACGAGGGACAGAGCGAGAACGCGGTGCGGCAGGCCCTGGTGGAGCGCCACCCCCGGGACAGCTTCCTGCTGGCGGACAAGCTGCCGGTGTCCATCCTCCAGGACAAGACGCCGGAGGACCAGGACCGCACGTTCCAGGAGCAGCTCAAGAAGTGCGGCGTGGAATACTTCGACTACTACCTGGTCCACTGCCTGAACCGCCGCTACTACGAGGGTGTGAAGCGGCTGGACACCTTCGGCTACCTGATGAAGCAGAAAGAGGCGGGCAGGATCCGCCGCCTGGGCTTCTCCTTCCACGACAAGGCCGACATCCTGGACATGATCCTCACCGAGCACCCTGAGGTGGAGTTCGTCCAGCTCCAGCTCAACTATCTGGACTGGGAGGACGAGCGGGTCCAGTCCCGGAAGTGCTATGAGGTCTGCGTCAAGCACGGCAAGGACGTGGTGGTCATGGAGCCGGTAAAGGGCGGCCGCCTGGCCAAGCTGCCGGAGGACGCGGAGGCCATGCTGAAGGCCGTCCACCCAGACTGGTCCCCCGCCTCCTGGGCCATCCGCTTCGCCGCGGGCCTGGAGCACGTCATCATGGTCCTCAGCGGCATGTCCAACATGGACCAGATGCTGGACAACAGCGGGTACATGCAGACCTTCGCGCCCCTGACCGGGGACGAGGTGAAGCTGCTGGAGAGGTGCGCGGAGATCCTCAGCGCCGTGCCCGCCATCTCCTGCACCGCCTGCCGCTACTGCGTGGACGGCTGCCCCCAGAGCATCCACATCCCGGACTTCTTCGCCCAGTACAACGCCGACCAGATGAAGCTGCGCCAGGGCCAGAGCGTGGACAAGGACGCCTACGCCCAGATCGCCGCCCAGGGCGGCAAGGCCTCCGACTGCGTCACCTGCCGCCAGTGCGAGGAGAAGTGCCCCCAGCATCTGCCCGTCACCGAGTGGCTGGACCGGGTGAAGCGCACCTACGAGGGCTGACCCGCCGGTTGTTTGCCCTCTGTTCACAAATTATTTTCAGTGCAGGGACAAGTTTTACTTGCACAGCGGCACGTTATCGGGTATAATATTGCCCGTTGAGCGGTTTCGCCGCCCAGCACATTATACAACACAGGCTCCCCGCCGCAGGGGCGGCGGAGCGGTTTGGAAGGAATGAACAGTCAATGAGCGCATCCAGAGAAAAGAAAAAGCGTCAGGAACTGACCGCCAGCGGGACCGTGGACCCCAAGGCCGCCAAGGCCGCCGAGGAAAAGGCCGCCGCAAGAAAGACCAATATCCTCTACGGCACCCTGGGGATCATCTTCGTGGTGGTGGCCGTATTCCTGGTGGTCTACAACTCCAGCTTCCTGACCCGCAGCCGGACCGCTGTCACCATCGACGGGGAGAAGTATTCGGTAGCGGAGACGTCCTACTACTACGGACAGGCCTTTCAGAGCTTCCTCAGCAGCGACGAGGGCTACATGATGGCCATGTACGGCATGATCGACACCAGCACCGCCCTGAGCGCCCAGACCTGTGCCTACGACAGCACCATCACCTGGGCCGACTACTTCAAGGACCAGGGCGTCCAGTCCATGTGCTTCATCCACGCCGCCGCCAAGGCCGCCGCCGATGAGGGCGTGACGCTGGAGGACGCCGAGATGGAGACCTTCAACGCCAACGTGGACGCCATGAAGAACCAGGCGCAGTCCAGCGGCGTCTCCTACAGCGACTACGTGAAGAACGTGTACGGTCCCAATGTGACCACCGCCGTCTATGAGAGCTGCATGAAGGACCAGATCCTGGCCAGCAAGTACGCCACCCAGTACCAGGACAGCCTGGAGTACACCGAGGAGGAGATCCAGGCCTACTACGAGGAGAACCAGAACACCTATGACGTGGTGGACGGCGGGTTCATCTCCATCTCCGCCACCCCCGAGGCCAAGACCGACGCGGACGGCAACGCCGTCGACCCCACCGAGGAGGAAACCGCCGCCGCCCTGGAGGCCGCCAAGGAGACCGCCCAGGAGATCCTGGACGCCTACGCCGAGGGCGAGAGCCTGGAGGACCTGGCCGAGGAGCACGACGCCGCCTACACCGGCGGCGAGGAGCTGCGCTACTCCTCCAGCGTCACCTACGAGTGGCTCTTTGACGCCGAGCGCAAGGCCGGCGACACCGCCACCCTTGAGAACGACGGCAGCACCTACGTCTACGCCGTCGTGTTCAACGGCCGCGAGCGCATCGAGTATCCCAACTACGACGTCCGCCACATCCTGGTGACCGCCGACAACGTGGAGGCGCCCGAGGACACCGCCGCCGAAGCGGAAAGCACCGAGGGCGAGGAGACCGAGGAGCCCGAGGTGGACGATGCCCAGATCGAGGCCAAGGCCCAGGAGATCCTGGACAGCTGGGACGGCACCGAGGACGGCTTCGCGGAGCTGGCCAAGGAGTACTCCCAGGACGGCAACGCCGAGGACGGCGGCATCTACGAGGACGTGTACTGGGGCCAGATGGTCAGCGAGTTCCAGGATTGGTGCTATGAGGACGGCCGCAAGCCCGGCGACACCGGCATCGTCCAGACCAGCTACGGCTACCACATCATGTACTTCGTGGGCTACAGCGACGAGACCTACTGGCACTACGCCTGCGAGAACTCCCTGAAGAATACCGCCTTCAACGACTGGTATGACGGTATGGTGGAGAGCGTCACCGCCGAGATCAACGAGTCCGCCATGAGCCTCATCTGATCCGTAAAAACGCAACACAGGGCCCCGGAACGCAGTTCCGGGGCCCTGAATAATAGTAAGGAGTGAACGATATGCTGCACATTCGACCCGCCCAGGAGCGGGACATTCCCCGGCTGGGAGACCTTCTTCTCCAGGTCTGCCGGGTCCACCACGACGGCCGCCCGGACCTGTTCCGGGAGGGGGGACGGAAATATGACGACGACGAGCTCCGCGCCCTGCTGCGGGACCCGGACCGCCCCATCCTGGTGGCGGAGGACGAGAAGGGCTGGGTGGCCGGATACGCCTTCTGCGTCTACGAGCGGTACCGGGGCGACGGCGCCCGGATGGACCTGACCACCCTGTACCTGGACGACCTGTGCGTGGACCAGTCCTGCCGCGGGCAGGGCGTGGGCGGCGCGCTGTACCGGGCGGTGCTGGACCTGGCCCGGCGCACGGGCTGCTACAACGTGACGCTGAACGTGTGGGCCTGCAACCCCGGCGCCACGGCCTTCTACGAGCGGTGCGGGATGAAGCCGCTCAAAACCGGCATGGAGGTGGTGCTGGACCGGGAGTGAGCGGCCGGTTTTCCCCCCTTTTGTACTGTTTTCGGCCTGGCAAAAATTCACAAAAATTTTACTATTTTTTGTGTAAAAGCGTGAATTTATCCATGCCCCCTCTCCAGCTCTGTGGTTTTAATTGACAAAAGTCAAGATTTGATGTATGATTTCCATTATGCCCGATATGTTCATACATTTCGCCGCCCCTCCCTGGGAGGGACGGACGGCGCTCAGAAAGGAGAGAGGGAGTTATGAACTACTATGAGAGAGCCTGCGCCCTGCGGGAGGAGCTGGTGGCCAACCGCCGCTGGTTCCATACCAACGCAGAGGTGGGGCTCCACATGCCGAAGGCCAAGGCCTACGTCATGGACAAGCTCCGCGAGTACGGTCTGGAGCCCCAGGAGTGCGGCGAGGGGGTCACCGCTACGCTGGGACACGGCGGCAAGACCATCCTGCTGCGGGCGGACATGGACGCCCTGCCTATGCCCGAGGAGAGCGGCGAGCCCTTCGCCTGCCCCACCGGCGAGGCGGCCCACTGCTGCGGCCACGACAACCACGCGGCCATGCTCCTGACGGCGGCCAAGCTGCTGAAGGAGAACGAGGACACCCTGGAGGGTACCGTCAAATTCATGTTCCAGCCCGCGGAGGAGACCTTCGAGGGCAGCCAGAACATGATCGATCATGGCATCCTGGACGGGGTGGACGCGGTCCTGGCCTACCATGTAGGGCCGGGGAAGATGCCCGTGGGTATCTACATGTACAACGCCACCGGGACCATGATGTCCTCTTTCGACGGCTTCGCAATCACCGTCCATGGTAAAGGCGGCCATGGCGCCTATCCCCACACCAGCGTGGACCCCATCAACATTGGCGTCCACATCCACCTGGCCCTCCAGGAACTGATCTCTCGGGAGAGCGACCCGGCTTGCTCCTGTGTGCTGACGGTGGGCCAGTTCATTGCCGGTTCCGCACCCAACATCATCCCGGATACCGCCGTGTTGCGGGGCACCATCCGCACTGACAAGGATGAGGCCCGGAAGAAGCTGATCCGCCGGGTCCAGGAGGTTGCTCCGGCGGTGGCCGCCGTCTACGGCGGCACTGCGACGGTGGAGATGACCAGGGGTGTGCCGCCTCTGATTTGCGACGGCAAGCTGGTCAATGAGATGGTCAGCTATATGCAGGAGTTGCCCATCCCCAACGCCATGCCCTATCCCGGCGTCCAGGCCAGCGCCAGCGAGGACTTCGCCCTGGTGGCGGAGAAGGTGCCCTCGGCGTTTATGTACCTCTCCGCCGGATTCCTGGACGAGCGGGGAGATTGGCCCGCCCACAACCCCAAGGTCCGCTTCAATGAGGATGTGCTGCCCATCGGTGCAGCCTGTCTGTCCCACTGCGCCGTCCGCTGGCTCCAGGAGCATAAGTGAGTGCGCTCCAGACCCGTATTTGATTGTGTGAAAGGAAGGAAAACATTTTATGGCAACTATGAAAGACATTGCCACCAGTCCGCTTCTGCTGGTGCTAGTCGCCATCGGCCTTGCGTACATCGTGGCGTTCTCCGTGGTCTACCTGATGAAAGCGTACCGGCGGGCTCTAGAGCTGGGCGTCACCAAAGAGGACCTGATGCGAGTCATTAAGACCAGCGCCGTGTCCACCATCGTCCCCGCCATCTCTATCGCCATCGGCCTTTTCGCCCTCATCGGCTCCCTGGGCACCATCTGGTCCTGGTGGCGTTTGAGCGTCATCGGCTCCCTGTCCTATGAGACCCTTTTCTCCGGCAACATTGCCAAGGTCCTGGGTTATATGAGCTCCGCCGAGATGATGGACACCGCCAGTGGCCGGGAGTTCGGTATCATTATGATTCTTATGTCTGTTGGTATGCTCAGCGGCTTCCTGATCCTGATTCCCTTTGGCAAGAAGTATGCCACCAGCGTGGACAAGTCCCAGGCCGACAGCAACCCCTGGAAGATGGTGTTCAGCGGCTGCTTCATGCTGTGCCTGCTGGCCGTGTACGTGCCTATCCTGCTCTTCGGCGACACCATCCAGGCTGCGGTCATGCTGACCGGCCTTGTGGTGGCCCTCATCCTGAGTATCTTGGCGCAAAAGCCAAAGCTGGCCTGGCTCAACGACTTCATCATGGCTATCTCCATGATCGCCGGTATGGCCTCCGCCCAGCTCTGGACTAACATCTTCGGTTGATGAAAGGAGGACACATCCATGAGTAAGAACACAAAGAGTGCTCCCAAGGTTCTGGACCCCTTCCAGGCGTGGTGCCACCGCTGGGGCCGCGTGGGGACCGTTATCGCCCTTATCTATATGGTAGCCCTGCCCTTTATCGTGCTGGGCAGCTTTAACAGCATCCCCGCTTTCGGCGAGGTGTTCAACATCACCACCTTTGGTCTGCTGATTATCTACATCGCCGTGGGTATCTCCGAAGCCCTCAGCTACATCCCCATCATGGGCTCCTCCGCTTACCTGGGCTTCATCACCGGCAACATCATGAACCTGAAGGTGCCTGTGGCCATCAACGCCATCAAGACCGCCAACCAGGAGCCCAGCACTCCCGCCGGCGACGCTGTGGCCGCCATCGGTATCGCGGTGAGCTCCATCGTCACCATCATCATTCTGGCCATCACCGCCCTTCTGAGCTCCCAGCTCAGTTTCCTGTATGACATCCCCGCTTTCCGTACCGCCTCCGACTACCTGATCCCGGCCCTGTTCGGCTCCATGACCCTGGGCCTGTTCGCCAGCACCAGCTCTGGCAGCAAGGTGGTCAAGAACGGTATCATGGGCGTGGTGCCTGTCATCATCATCGTGAGCCTCATCACCCTGGGTGCCCGCATCATGGGCGGCACCGAGGCCTCCACCGCCATCATGGGTCTGGTGGGTCCCATCATCGTGGTGATGCTCCCCGTCGCTATCCTGTCCTCCTGGATCATGTTCAAGAAGGGCATCATCAAGGTCGTGGACAACGACAAGAAGTGACCTCTTCCCTGCCCCACGCAAAACGCTCCCGGCTGCTTTGGCAGCCGGGAGCGTTCTCGTCTAGGCGCATATCACTTGGCATTCTCCATGATGCCCCGGATCAGCTCCTCGTTCTGGTCCAGCTTGGCGATCAAGCCCTCCAGGGCCCTGGCCGTGGCACCGCGGATCTCCTCCCGGCGGGCCAGGGTGTCCCGGAAGACGCCCTGGAAGTCCCGCAGAGAAAAGCTGGACACCGTAAAGGAGGTGGGGCGGTGGATGGAGTCCAGGAAGGAATCCACCTTGGGGTCGTAGGACACGCCGATCATGGGGACGCCCATGACGGCGGCGTAGATCAGGGAGTGGAGCCGGACCCCCACCAGCACGTCCATGCAGCCGATGATGGACAGCATCTCCTTGGAGAGGTACTTCTTCTGCCGCAGGCACCCGGCCCGGCCGTCCAGGTGCTCCGACACCGCCTCGCACGCGGACAGGTCCTCGTCGTAGAAGAACGGGATCAGCACGGACTCCGCGCCGTACTCCTCCCAGAGCCAGCGGACGCACCGCTCCACCTCCGCCAAAAAGGCGTGGTCGGGCTTCCTGGCCCGGATGGCCCAGCCCACGGTGAGCCGCCCCGGCTGGCGGGGACAGCCCTCCTGCCGCAGGATCTCCAGGCCCAGGGCGGTGTCCGCCTTCTTTACGCGGATCACCGGGTCGGCGGTGACGTGGATCAGGCGGTCCGGCACGCCGATCTCCAGCAGCAGCTCCCGGCTGGCCCCGTCCCGGACCACGATGCCGTCGGCCCGGCACAGCACCCGGGCGGTGAAGCGGCGGTTTTTGGGGTCGTTGATGGGGCCGATGCCCTGGCTGTAGATGAAGGTTTTCTTCCCCAGCAGCTGGGCCAGGCGAAGAATGAACAGGTAGTAGAGGATGCTCCGCCCCGAGGTGGCGTCCTGGAGCAGGCTCCCGCCGCCGGAGAGCAGCAGGTCGCAGCGCCAGACGCTGCGCAGGATGGCCCCCATGGACATTCTGGGGGCGGCCTGGACGCCATATTTCTCCGCCGTCCCGGCGGGGTCGTTGGAGAGAACGGTAATGTCCACGTCCGGGAGCTTCTCCCGCAGGTTGTCGATGACCGTCCGGAGAATGGACTCGTCCCCGATGTTGTTGAAGCCGTAATAGCCGGATATCAGTATATGATACATCTATTTCTCTTCCGTCTCTGTCAGTTTTTTGCGGACCATGCCGTAGAGCCGGTAGAGCAGCTCGAATCCGGCGATATACACCACTCCCAGCACAATGCCGAACAGCAGGGAGTAGGCGGTACGGACGACGCCCAGGTACAGGGGGGTGCGGATGTGCATGAAGGTGTTGCACACGCTGGTCATGCCGATGGTACCGGCCAGGCCAAAGAGGGCCGTCCAGAAGGGCAGGCGGCGCACCGCGCAGTACACCGTCAGCATGACGGCGGGGAAGGCCACCAGGAACTCCTTGGTCCTGGGCCGGGCCAGCAGGTGGTCCTCCAGGACGTTGCGGAAAATCAGCTCCGCGGTGGAGATGGACACATCGGTCTCGTGGCCGGTCCGGGCCAGGTAGTAGTACCCGGCCAGTCCCACCACCGCCAGCAGCAGCAGCGCCCACACCGGGATGGTCCAGCGCAGAACCGAACCGATGTCGCGGAGCTGCAGCGTGTTGGTACGCCGCTCCTTCTGGAAGAGCCCGTAGTAGGAGAGGTACAGCACGCAGAAGAACCCCAGCGGCGCCAGCTGGGCCAGCTTCACGCCCCGGAAGATGCCCAGCTCCAGCATGAACGGGGTGGAGGACAGGGGGGCGGCGGTCATCATGGCCCCGGCCAGGGAGATGAGCACCGCGGCGGCCAGGACGCCCACGGACCTGGGGAGGATGCGCCCCAGGGAGGCGTTGGCGGGAAGGCTCTCCCCGTACTCCTTGGCCGTCTTCAGGAAGAAGGCCGTGGCCAGGCAGGCGAACACCACCGCGCTGGCGAAGCTGGCCAGCAGCCGGTAGGTGTTGGGCATGATCCACCACGCCGCCGTCACGCACACCGCCGCCGCGCCCGCCAGCAGCAGGGTCCACTTCTTTTTCATAGGCAGGCAGGTGGCCGGCAGCAGTGCGCCGCCCAGGCCCGCGCCAAGCCCCAGGGCCAGCAGGGCCAGATAGGGCACCTCGATCTCCGGCAGCACCGAGGCCCGGCCCCGGGAGATGCCGTGCTCCGCCAGCCGCTGGTCCAGGCCGTCGAAGAGATCCCGGTAGATCTCCGGGTCGGTGAGATAGATGAAGTCGTCGTCCGTCTCCTTGAGGGGCTTGAAGTAGAGCACCCGGATGTTGCGCTCCACCACGGCCCGGTAGAGGGTGTTCTCGATCTCCTCCGCGCCGGAGTAGCCGTAGTAGGCGTAGCGGTTCTGGACGTAGTCCCACATGGAGAAGACCCGGACCGCGTCGTAGCCGGTGGCCTTCACGGCCTCCTCGATGCCGGTCTGCATGATGTTCTCCCGCTGGACGTTGGTCTCGATGAGGCCGATGGTGATGCCGTTGTCCTCAATATACTCCAGGGCCGGGCCGGTGGGGTCGTCGTAGCCCACGATGGCCTCGCCGCCGGCGATGATATAGTCCGGGACGATGCCGAAGCTCTCGTAGCCCTCGATCACCGCCTTGGCGTACTGGTCGTCGTTGTGTCCGTTGTAGCACAGGGTCCGGGGGATGATCTCCATGCCCTGGGCCTGGATCGCCTCCACCTTCTCAGCCAGGAGGCCCAGGGAGACGTACATCAGCTTGGAGGCGGCGATATCCGTGCGGCTGGTGAAGGACTTGCCCACGGAGCTTACCAGCGTGGCCTTGTCTCCGTACAGCGCGTCCTCCACGGTGCCGTTGAGGAGGATATAGGCGTTGCCGCCCTCCTCATAAATCACTACGTCCTCGCTGTGGAACCGCTGGCGGACCGCATCCACCACAAAGGAGGACGCCTCCTCGCCCACCGTCTGCACCAGTACGTCGAAGCGGTCATAGCCGTAGTCCTCCACGGCGCTGATGAACCCGGCGGGGTAGTTCTCCGCCCAGTCTGCGTCCTTGAGGACGATATCCATGGCCGTGGCGGTGACCGGCAGGGAGTTGCTCTCCATCAGCGTGGCCAGACTCTCCTCCGTCAGGGCCACCTGGGTCAGGCCCATGTCCCGGAACTGGGCCAGCCACCACGCCTCGTCGTGGCCGCTCTGCTCCGCCATGCGCTGCAGCTCCGTGTAGTCCAGGACAATGTCATAGGTGTGGTTCCGGTTTTCCGCCCGCCAGCGCTGGCCCACCACCGCCACGCTGACCAGCACACACAGGGCCAGCAGCACCAGCAGAATCCGGTTTGTCTTGATGTATTGCTTCATATAAGCTCCTTTCTTGCTTGATGCGCCCGGGGGCGCGAAACTGTCGTTTTTGTCAGGATGGTCCGCCGCTCCGCCGGAAGTCCAGATAGCCCTCCAGCATCAGCGCCGCGGCCACGGCGTCCACGGTCTTTTTCCGCTTCTTGGCGTTCTTTCCCGCGGCCTGGAGGATGTTGTGGGCGTCCACGGTGGTGCGCCGCTCGTCCCAGAGACGGACCGGCAGGGAGAAGGCCGCCTCCAGATCCTTGGCGAAGGCCTCCGCCTTCTCCGCCCTGGGGCCGACGGTGCCGTCCATGTTCAGCGGATAGCCCAGCACCAGCTCTGTGACGCCGTACTCCCCGATGATCTCCCCCAGGCGGCGGAGCAGTTCCTCCTTCCGCCAGGTGTGGACCGTCTCGGTGTGTCCCGCCAGCAGGCCCGTCAGGTCGGAGACCGCCACGCCGGTGTGGGCGTCCCCGTAGTCAATGGCCATGATCCGCATACAAATTCTCCTTGTCCGCAGCGTTTCATACCATTATACATGATTCTTCCAGTAAAAAAAAGTGGGTAAACAGAAAAATTTGTGTTGACTGGACCGTCAGGATGTGCTATCATAATTTTTACCTGTGGAAATGGGGCTTTCTTTTTGTGCGCACTTTTTCGCTTCCTGCGCGGGAAGAGAGGGCCGCCGCTTCCGGTGCAGGGAGGCAATCGGAGCAGGCCGGAGAGCCTGCAACATCAAGAAGGAGGTGCCGTTAGCCATGCGCGTCAAGATCACTCTCAGATGCAACGAGTGCAAGCAGAGAAACTACAACACCATGAAGAACAAGAAAAATGACCCCGACCGGCTGGAGATGAAGAAGTACTGTCCCTTCTGCAGAAAGCACACGGTCCACAGCGAGACCAAGTAAGGACAAGGAAGGAAAGGAATCATCTATCATGGCTGAAGAGAAGAAGACCGTCAAGAAAGACCGGGGCCGCTGGTTCCGTGAAATGAGAAGCGAACTGAAGAAGGTGGTCTGGCCCACCCCCAAGAAGGTGGCCGCCAACACCGGCACCGTCATCCTGTACAGCGCCATTGTGGGCGCCTGCATCTGGGTATTCGACGGTGTGGCCGCTCTGTTCATCCGTACTCTTCTGAACCTGTTCTAAGAGGACAGAGAGATGGCCGATAACGCAAAGTGGTATGTGGTCCATACCTACTCCGGCTATGAAAACGCCGTCAAGACCACCATTGAGAAGTTCGTCACCAACCGCCACCTGGAGCAGCTGATCGTGGACCTGCAGATCCCCGTGGAGAACGTCACGGAGATCAACGAGGCCGGCGTGGCCAAAGAGGTGGAGCGGAAGATCTTCCCCGGCTACGTGCTCATCAAGATGGTGATGACCGACGACACCTGGCATCTGGTCCGGAATGTCCGCGGCGTCACCGGCTTCGTGGGCGAGGCCAGCAATAAGCCCATCCCCCTCACCGAGGAGGAGGTCCTGGCCTGGGGCATGGAGAAGCGCGAGATCGTGGTCAGCTACAAGGTAGGCGACCGGGTCCGCATCAACGACGGCCCCCTGGAGTCCTTCGCCGGAACGGTGGAGGAGATCGACCCGGAGAAGAACAAGGTCACCGTGGTGGTGTCCATGTTCGGCCGGGAGACCCCCGTGGAGCTGGAGCTGGACCAGGTGGAAATCACGGACTGAGGACCACCCACAACCCCAAACGCATGTCCCGCCGCAGAGCGGCATCGTGGGAGGAGCGGTCATGGGACCGCCCCGCCACCACCACATTTTATCAAGGAGGTGCCAAGAAATGGCACAGAAAGTCGTAGGATACGTCAAACTTCAGATCCCCGCCGGCCGGGCGACTCCCGCTCCCCCCGTCGGCCCCGCCCTTGGCCAGCACGGCGTCAACATCCCCGCCTTCACCAAGGAGTTCAACGAGCGCACCAAGGGTGAGATGGGCATGATCATCCCCGTCATCATCACCGTCTACTCCGACCGCTCTTTCACCTTCATCACCAAGACTCCCCCCGCGGCCGTCCTCATCAAGAAGGCCTGCAACATCGAGTCCGGCTCCGGCGTGCCCAACAAGACTAAGGTAGCCACCATCAGCAAGGCCGACGTGCAGAAGATCGCCGAGACCAAGATGCCCGACCTGAACGCGGGCAGCCTGGAGGCCGCTATGAGCATGATCGCCGGTACCGCCCGCTCCATGGGCGTCATCGTGGGCGACTAAAGGAGGGCTTGAGAGATGTTTAGAGGTAAGAAATATCAGAACAGCGCCAAGCAGATCGACCGCACCGTCCAGTACGAGTCCATGGACGCGTTCCAGCTGGTCTGCAAGACCGCTTCCGCCAAGTTCGACGAGACCGTGGAGCTCCACGTGAAGCTGGGCGTCGACTCCCGCCACGCTGACCAGCAGGTTCGCGGCGCCATCGTCCTCCCCAACGGCACCGGCAAGAGCGTCCGCATCCTGGTGTTCGCCAAGGGTGACCGGGCCGAGGCCGCCCGCGCCGCCGGCGCCGACTACGTCGGCGAGATGGACATGGTGGAGAAGATCCAGAAGGAAGGCTGGTTCGACTTCGATGTGGTCATCGCCAGCCCCGACATGATGGGCATGGTGGGCCGTCTGGGCCGCCTGCTGGGCCCCAAGGGCCTGATGCCCTCCCCCAAGGCCGGCACCGTGACCCCCGACGTGGCCAAGGCCGTCCAGGAGGCGAAAGCCGGTAAGGTCGAGTACCGCCTGGACAAGACCAACATCATCCACTGCCCCATCGGCAAGGTCTCTTTCGGCCCCGAGAAGCTGAACGAGAACTACTCCGCCCTCATCGGTGCCATCGTGAAGGCTAAGCCCGCCGCCGCCAAGGGCCAGTATATCAAGAGCTGCGTCACCGCCTCCACCATGGGCCCCGGCGTGAAGATCTCCACCAGCCGCTTGGTGTAAGAAAAGTTCCCTGAAAAGGGCAAAAAATGATATTTAAGGGTTGACAAGCTGTCGGCCCTTGGATATAATATGTTTGTTGCGTTCCAAAGACAGCAGGTGGGCCCCGGCCCGTAAGTCCTGCCGAGGATTGCCGGTTTTAACGATCAGCACGGTCCTCGCGTCTTTGCGTGGGGACCGTTTTTCTTCTCCCCTCCGGCGCGGCTCCTCCGTTGCCGGGCGGAGATTTTGGAAACGCGGCGGCCTCCAGAGCGAGGCAAACGTTCTTTTTCCCTGCTTTTTCTTTCAAGAAAAAGCAGGAGCGAAATCTCATGGAGGTGAACACAAGAATGCCTAACGCGAAAGTTCTCAGCGAGAAGCAGGCGATCGTGGCGGATCTGACCCACAAGCTCCAAAACGCCGCTGCCGGTGTGCTGGTGGATTACAAGGGCATTACCGTGGCCGAGGACACCGCTCTGCGCGCCGAGCTGCGGAAGAACAACGTGGAATACGCCGTCGTGAAGAATACCCTGCTCCGCTTCGCCGTCAACAACTGCGGCATGAACGAGTTGGACGACCTGCTCAACGGCTCCACGTCCCTGGCCATCTGCCACGAAGATCCCGTGGCCCCCGCCCGCATCGTCAACGACTTTGCCAAGAAGATCGACGGCCACTTTGAGATCAAGGGCGGCTTCATGGAGGGCAAGGCCATCCCCCTGGATGAGGTCATGGCTCTGGCCGCCATCCCCCCGCTGCCCACCCTGCGCGCCCAGGTCCTGGGCACCATGCTGGCTCCCATCTCCGCTCTGGCATACATCCTGAGCCAGGTCGTGGAGCGTGCCAACGCGCCGGCAGAAGAACCCGCCGCCGAGTAAGAGAGCGGCAGCTACTCACACTTAACTGAAAAAACATTAGGAGGTTACCTACAATGGCTAGTGAGAAGATCAATGCTGTGATCGAAGAAATCAAGAATCTGACTGTCCTGGAGCTCAGCGAGCTGGTGCATGAGCTGGAGGAGGTCTTCGGTGTGTCCGCCGCCGCTATGGCTGCCGGTCCCGCTGTCGCCGCTCCCGTGGTCGAGGAGAAGACCGAGTTTGACGTGGTCCTGACCGGCTTCGATGCCGCCACCAAGATCAAGGTCATCAAGGTCGTCCGCGAGATCACCGGCCAGGGCCTGGCCGAGGCCAAGGCCACCGTCGAGGGCGCTCCCAAGACCCTGAAGGAGGCCGTCAGCAAGGACGAGGCCGAGGAGCTGAAGAAGAAGATCGAGGATGTCGGCGGCAAGGTCGAGCTCAAGTAAGATCGGAAAAGACCTGTAAGCGTCTTTTTAAAAACGCTACCTTTGTCGGCAAATTTTGAACGTAGCGCACCCCAATAAACATCCCAAGTAAGAGGGACAGAAACGACTGTAAAAGGTCGCTTCTGTCCCTTTTTTCATACCCTTTTTTGTGTACGCCTGGGCGCAGCCACTGGCATCTTACCTCATGCGTCTGCCCGCGCCCCCCCCTCACATACTCCCCCAATACGCTTGGGCACGCACCTGGCATTCCTGTCCGGCATCCCCGTAACCGTTGCAGGCGTTCATTCTTTTTCGTATTGTGGGACCCCCAGAACCGTTGCAGCAGTAGGCTTAGACGGGCTTTCTTATCTCTGGCGCAGCCCTGGCGTCTCCCCCATCTTCCCTCGCACCCCTGGGCGCGCACCTGGCATTCCTGACTGGCATTTCCGAAACCGCCGCAAGCGTTCATGCTTTTTCGCATTTCCGGAACCGCAGAACCGTTGCAGCAGTAGGCTTAGACAAGTTTTTTTACCTCTAGCGCAGCCCCCGGCACCTCACTCATTTCCCTCCCACGCTGGGCACGGCCACTGGCGTCTTGTCTGGCGTGTCCAAAACCACTGAAGCAGTTGTCCCTATGGACATTGCAGAATGCGCAAAATCATTGCGGCAGTAGGCGCAGACGGGTTTTCCCACCTCTTGGCACGGCCACAAGCAGCTCACGCATCTTCCCTCCCACCGCTGGGCGCAGCCCCTGGAACCCTCCCCTATCTTACCCCGCACCCCTGGGCGCGCCACAAGCAATTTGCCTTACATTTCCGAAACCACCCATTCACTGCCCCCTCGGTTGGCCGGATGCGTGGAACCGTTGCAGCAGTAGGTATTCTGGCCCCTGCCTTCTGGCTCTGGGGCCGCTCTTGAGTGGGCTCTGGCCCAGCCTCTGGCAAAAGGCGGCGAATCATCTGGGGAGGACATGGGTACGCCCCCGGCATCCTCTCACACGCCAGGCACGCCCCTGGCAGTCTGTCCGGCGCCTCTGAAACCGCACAAAAAACGACCTTTTTCGCCGTGTGTATCCCCCTGGAACCGTTGCGGCACAACGGATGAGGGGAATAGGAGGGGACTCTGAGAAGTCTCTGAGGGCCGCTCCGGAAGACCTCTGAGAAGGCTCTGAGAAGGGTCTCTGAGGCACTCTGAGTAGCGAGATGTAGAATGAGAGGCGTCTGAGGAGCCTCTGAGAGCGTTCTGGAGGGGTGCCTGCGTGAACCAGGCGATTTTCCTCTCGCACGCCAGGCACGCCCCTGGCAATCTGTCCGGCGTCTCTGAAACCGCACCTCAAAAACCGCCCTTTTTCGCCACTGGCATCCCCCTGAAACCGGTGCAGCACAACGGATAAGAGAGATTCTGGGGGAACTCTGAGAAGCCTCTGAGAGCTGCTCTGGAAAGCCTCTGAGAAGGGCTCTAGGGGGAAGGATGAGGGAGGCGTGTGGGGCTCCTGAGAGCGTTCTGGAGGGGTGCCTGCGTGAAAGGGATGCGCGTGTGTGGGAGAGGGACGAGAGTGACTGTGAGAGAGCTTCTGGCGAGATAGTCTGCGTGAAAGAAAAGACGGTTGGTGAGGGAGAAAAGAGTCCTTGTGAGGGGGATTTGGGCGAGGGTGTCTGCGTGAATGGGATGCGCGTGAGGGAGAAAAATGAGTGATTTTTGAAGCGACAAATGTGTGATTTTTAAAACTACGCGCACATAGCATCTCCGAAAAAAGGCATTTATTTCGAGTTTTTGGGAGAATTATTCCGAGAATTTGGGGTCTGTAGGCGGCTGGTACCCCAAAAACTCCTCCTAATTCCCAAAATCTCCTCTTAATTCCCCCCAAAATCTCCTCCTAATTCCAAAATCTCCTCCTAATTCCCCCAAAAACTCCTCCTAATTCCCAAAATCTCCCCTTAATTCGCCCAAAAACTCCTCCTAATTCCAAAATCTCCTCTTAATTCCTCCCAAAAACTCCTCCTAATTCATGGCCATGAGGCCATAGGTCATTTCATCAGTCCAGAATTTTGAACGATATTTCCTCCAACACAATATGGAAGTATGGTATGAGATACTTCATTATGGTGGAAAATCAATATCTGCTGCCTGATTGGGTAGCCATTGCTCCGGAGTTGCGTTGCCATCAGAATTATGACTTTGACCTCCGGCATCAGAAAGCACCATGAGGGCTCC
>CANQCS010000007.1 GCA_947589745.1 uncultured Oscillospiraceae bacterium | reverse complement strand
AAGTGCACTCAAGAAAACCAGGAATGGTTTTCTTGAGAATCTTTCCTTATTTTTTTGTTTAGTTTTGCGCTCGCCCTGGGGCTGGACTGGTCTAAACCGGGCCGGGTCCCGTGTATGAGATTTTGCGGCTACCCGAATATGTCCCCAAGGAGATCCTGCTGCGGCGCAAGTTTCGCCGCTTGGGGCGGCGAAACCGGACATTGGCTGCGCTGGTCGTTTTCCTTAGTCTCAGTGCTGGTTGCTCCGTTCCACTACGCAATTGAGGGCGCGGTGGGCGGCGTGAGATATTGATGCCTTTACCTGGAATGGTGCTCACGGCATACCAGCTCGTCCAGAGATAAATCATAAAAATCCGCCAGCGCAATCAGCGCGGCAAGTGACGGTGTGCGCTCTCCATATTCATAGCGCTGGTAGCATCGTACATTTACTCCGATGACTGATGCCACTTTTTCCTGGGAAACACGGTTTTTCGTTCGTAACGCAATAAGATTTTCCGCAAAAGTCATAGAAATACCCCCGGCAAATGCTTGACACGCTCATTCGAGCATGATACAATATGGTTAACATGCTCGTTTGAGCGTAAGGAGGATCGCATATGAACGAATATCAGAAATGTCTATTCCAGTACATCATCGAGAACAAATTTAGCGATCTGCGCGACAGGCGGGACTATCAGACAGCCCGCGATGCGGTGCAGGAAGCGGAGGAAAAACTCTGGGAAACGCTGACAGACCAGCAAAAGGAACAGTTTGAGCAATACACAGACCGCTCCGCATACAGGAGCTGGATCGAGCTGGAGCAAATGTTCCAAGAAACCATGACAGCCTGCCAATCCCTGAAAGCGTAAGGCGCACCAGACCACCCCGCCCCAGCGCTTCACATCCCCTTGGGCCCATACTAAAATAGCCGCAGAATCCCATACACGGCCCCCGGCCCGGTTTAGACCAAACCAGCCAAAGTGGGAGCGCAAGACTAAACAAAAAATAAGGAAAGATTCTCAAGAAAACCATTCCTGGTTTTCTTGAGCGCACTTTTGGGTACTTTTCCTGCGAGGGAAAAGTACCCCAGGGTGTGGGGGCGGAGCCCCCACGACCTTCCGGGGCCCGGAGGGCCCCGGCGTTCCCGGGGGCCGCAGGCCCCCGATTCAGGATTCCTCCTCGTCGTCCCAGGGGACATCGTCCACGATATCCTCTTCGACGGCGGCATCCTGGGCGCCGGCGGCGCCCATCTGCCGCTCCTGCCACTGGGCCTTGGTGATAAGGATTTGACGGGGCTTGGACCCTTCGAAGGGGCCAACGATCCCCCGCTCTTCCATCTGGTCCACCAGGCGGGCCGCCCGGCTGTACCCCAGCTTCAAGCGCCGCTGGAGCATGGACACCGACGCCTGGCCGGTCTCTAGGATCACCTCTACCGCCGCCGGGAACAGCTCGTCCCCCTCGTCCATGGCAGGCTCCGGCGCGGCCGCGGGCGCGCCGCCGCCCTTCTTGTCCTTCTCCTGGACCGACTCCTCGATCTTCTTCATGACCTCGTCGGAGTACTGGGCCTCGCCGGTGGACTTGACAAAGGCCACCACCCGCTCGATCTCCTCCGGCGTGATGTAGCAGCCCTGGACCCGCAGGGGCTTGCCGATGCCCAGGGGGGCGTAGAGCATATCGCCGTGGCCCACCAGCTTCTCCGCGCCGGTCTGGTCCAGGATGATGCGGGAGTTCACCGCGCCGTCCACCGCGAAGGCGATGCGGCTGGGGATGTTGGCCTTCATCAGGCCCGTGATCACGTCCGCCGAGGGGCGCTGGGTGGCGATGACCAGGTGCATCCCCGCGGCGCGGCCCATCTGGGCCACCCGGCAGATGGATTCTTCCACCTCTTTCGCCGCCACAACCATCAGGTCGGCCAGCTCGTCAATGACCACCACCACGGAGGCCATGTGGGGCAAATCCTCCCGCTGCTTCGCCAGGGCGTTGTACTCCTCCAGCTTCTTGACCCCCAGCTCGGAGAAGGTCTTGTACCGCTTCATCATCTCGAACACCGCCCACTGGAGGGCCCCCGCCGCCTTCTTGGCGTCGGTGACCACCGGGATCAGCAGATGGGGGATGCCGTTGTAGGGGGCCAGCTCCACCATCTTCGGGTCCACCATGATGAACCGCACGTCCTCCGGGCTGGACTTGTACAGCAGGCTGATGATCAGGGAGTTGGTGCACACGGACTTGCCGGAGCCGGTGGTGCCCGCCACCAGCATGTGGGGCATCTTGGAGATGTCGCCCACGATCTCCCGGTTGCTGATGTCCTTGCCCACGGCAAAGGCCGTGTGGGACTTGTGCTCCAGGAAGTCACGGGACTCGATCACGTCCCGGATCAGCACCATGGACACCGTGCGGTTGGGCACCTCGATGCCTATGACCGAGCTCTTGTTGGGGATGGGCGCGATGCGGACGCCGCTGGCCCCCAGGGCCAGGGCGATATCGTCCGCCAGATTGGTGACCTTGCTCAGCTTCACCCCGCTCTCCAGGGTGAACTCATACCGGGTGATGGCGGGTCCCCGGATGATATCGCCGGGGGTGGCGTCCACGCCGAAGCTCCGCAGCGTGTCCGTCAGGCGCTGGCCGTTGGTGCGGAGCTCCGCCCCGGCCTCGATGTAGTTGTTCTGCAGGTTGGGCTCCAGCAGGTCCACGGGGGGATACTGGTACTCCCCCTCCGGCATGGCCATGCCGCTGGCGATCTCCTTGGCCACCTGGGCGGAGGCCTCCTCCATCTCCTCGGCGGCGGAGCGCTTGCGGGGCTTTGCCGCGGGCTCCGGGGCCGGGACCTCTGCCGGGGCCGCGGGTTTCTGCACCGCGGGGGCCGGGGGCTCCGGCGTCTCCGCCGGTTCCGGTTCGGGCGCCTCCACGGGCGCGGGCTCCGGGACGACGGGCGTCTCCGGGACAGGCTCCGGCTCGGGCTCCGCCGGGACGGGCTCCTGATGGCGGGCCAGGAGGTCCGCCGGAGTCCTCTGCTCCTTGTCCCTGGGGCGGAAGAAGCCCTCCCGCTTGGCGTCGATCTCCTGCTGGATCTCCTGGACGGGGTCCGGCTCCGGTTCGGGCTCCGGCTCCGGCTCGTCGTCCAGGGGGATGTCGATGGAGGGCCGCTTTTTGCCGCTCCGGCGCTGCTGGGGCGCGGGCTGCTTCTGCTGGGCCTGGGACTGGCGGAGGGACTTGGCGGGCCGGACCGGCTCCAGGTCCTCCTCCTCGTCCTCGTAGTCGTCGTAGTAGTCGTCCTCGTCGTACTCCAGCCGCTCCCGGTCCTGCCAGAGCTGGAGGAGCTGGGCCGGGGTCACATGGGCGGCGATCATCAGCAGGGCCAGGATCAGCACCAGGAAGATGAGCACCGACGCCGTCTTGCCCAGCACCGCCAGAAATCCCGCGGCGGTGCCGCCGGAGAGGACGCCGCCGGAGGCCAGCTCGAAGCCGCTGTTCCACAGGGTGGGCAGGAACCCGTCGGGGCCCTCCACCTCCACCTTGCTGAACAGCATGTGCCATATGCCGCCGAACAGATAGGGCACCAGCAGCGCCGCCGCCACCCGGAGCTTCACCGGCTTGCCCCGGTGGGTCAGCAGGATCCAGGACGCCGCCAGCAGCGCCGGAGCGGCCAGATAGAAGCCCATGCCGAAGAGGCCCTTCAGCAGCTTGGGCAGCCAGGCGATCAGCCAGCCGGTGCCGCTGAAGTAGCTGATGATGACGCACAGCGCCAGCAGCAGGAGTACGATGCCCCACACCTCCCGGCGGACGGGGCGCTTGCTGCTGCTGTTCTTCTTTGCGCTTGCTTTACTGCTGGACTTCGCGGAAGCGGAGGAGCGGCCCTTGGCGGAGGAGGACGACCGGGCGGACGTGCTCTTGCCGCCGGTGCTCCGCTTGGTGCCGGAGCTCTTGCTGCTCCCGGAGGTCTTGCTTCCGCTGCCGGAGGACTTTTTGGCCCCGGAGGCGGACGAGGATCTCTTTGGTGATGATGTTGCCATGGTTCTCCCTCTTACTTCTTCTATTCTTGAAAACACGACCGGATGGTCCGCTCCAGCGCCTCCCGGTGGTCCAGGTAGCGCTGGGCGATCTCCGGCACATAGACGTCCGTCAGGATAAACTGCCGGAACTCGTCAAAGGGCAGGAGGCGGTACTCCACCGTCTCCCCCTCCTGCAGCCGGATGGCCTGCTCCGCCGGGTCGAAGGGTGACACGAAGCAGTGGTAGATGGACGCGCAGCCGTCGATGCCGGGCCGGGCGTCCACGTAGACGGGGATCAGGTCCTCCGCCCTGGCGGTGATGCCGGTCTCCTCCCGCAGCTCCCGCAGGGCGCCCTGGACGGGGGTCTCCCCCTTCAGGATGCTGCCGCCGGTGATCTCCCAGCTGCCGCCGTAGTTCTTGTTGGGGTCCCGCCGGGTGGTCAGCACCCGGCCGTCCGGGGTGACGGAGTAAATTTCCGCCACCAGATGGTAGACGCCCTCGGGCAGGGGCTCGCCCCGGACCAGGTCGAAGCCCAGGGGATTTTCCTCGCGGTCGTAGGCGTCCCAGAGTTCTCTTGCCATACGGTCCCCTCCCCTCTTACGCCTTCAGCCAGGGCAGCAGCTCCAGGGTCTTCAGCGCGCTGAGCGCCAGGGTGATGCCGCCAACGGCCCAGCAGTAGTAGGCGAAAGCGCCGAACCGGCCCTTGTCCACCAGCATCCGCAGCAGGCGGATGGAGAGATAGCCCGCCACGGCGGCGGCGGCCATGCCCAGCAGGTACATGGGCACCAGGGACCAGTCCACGCCGGTCTCCATCACGTCCAGCACCTGGAGCAGGTTGGCCCCCAGCACCGCGGGGATGGACAGCAGGAAGGCGTACCGCACGGCGAAGTGCCGCTCGAAGCCCCGGAAGCAGCCCATGGAGATGGTCATGCCGGAGCGGGAGATGCCGGGGCAGGTGGCGATGGCCTGGCCCACGCCCACGATGAGCACGTCGGCCATGGTGGCGCTGCGCTCGGTCTTGCGGCCCTTGCGGATGCGGTCGCAGAGGAACAGCAGCATGCCGGTGACCAGCAGGGCCCCGCCCACGAACCAGGTATTGGCGGAGAGGCCCTCCACCACCTCCTTCACCGGCAGGATCAGGAACAGGGGCAGGGTGCCCACGATGAGCAGGAGGATCAATCGCCGGGCGGGCGGGACCTGCTCCGGGGTCTCATTCCGCCGGACGTCGCCGATGAAGCGGAAGAACTCCAGCACCATCTCCTTGATATCGCTCCAATAGGCCACGAACACCGCCGCCAGGGTGCCCAGGTGGAGCAGCACGTCGAAAAACAGGTCGTCGGCCCCCTCCACTCCCAGGCCCAGCAGGTTCTGGGCGATGGACAGATGGCCGGAGCTGGAGATGGGGAGAAATTCCGTCACCCCCTGGATGATGCCTAAGATCAATGCGTTCAGAAAGGACACAGCGCCGCCTCCTTGCTTTGTTTGATACAGCATATCGCGCTATCTTCCAGTATAGCACGACCGCCTTGTTTTTTCCAGAGTTTTTCTGCCGCTTTCCGAAAGAATGTGCAAAACGGCAAAAAGCCGCCGCTCCGAACGCCGGGAAGGCGCAGCCGGCTCCCCTCCGTCCAAAGCGGCTCTCATCCTTTTTCTTGAAAGAAAAAGGATCAAAAAGAACTTTAATCTCGCTACCGAAGCGCTGCGATTCCGGCATTTCCGCACGGTAACGGCAGATCGTTCTGATCGAAGGATCGTATCACACCGCTGCCGGAATGCCGGCATTGCACACACGGCGTCAGGCCGGAGCGCGGGTAACGACGGCTTTCTCGTATCATTACTGGGGCACGCGGCTCAGGGCGTCCCGGGCGGCGGCCTGCTCGGCCTCCTTTTTGCTGTGGCCCTGGCCCCGGCCGATGGCCTCCCCGTTAAGGCGGACCTCAAAGAGGAAGGTCTTGTTGTGGTCCGGGCCGCTCTGGGACAGCATGTGGTAGGTCAGCACCTGGCCGCTTCTGCGCTGGACCACCTCCTGTAAGGTGGTCTTATAGTCCCGGCGCTCCTCCACGGCGGGGGCGTTGTTGAGGAGCACCCGGACGATGAGGTCCCGCACGGCGTCCATGCCGCCGTCCAGGTACACGGCGGCGAACACGGCCTCGGTGGCGTCGGCCAGGATGGACTGCCGCTCCCGGCCGCCCCCGGCCTCCTCGCCCCGGCCCAGGTTCAGATACCGGCCCAGGTCCAGCACCCGCGCCACGTCGTAGAGGCTCTGCTCGCACACCAGCGCGGCCCGCATCCGGGTCAGATCGCCCTCGGGCAGGTCCTTGTTGCGCTTGAACAGAAACTCCGCCGCCACAAAGCCCAGCACGCTGTCGCCCAGAAACTCCAGCCGCTCGTTGCTGCCCAGGCCGCCCCGGTGCTCGTTGGCGTAGGAGCTGTGGTTCAGCGCCTCCCGCAGCAGCTCCCGGTCCCGGAAGGTATATCCCAGCTTCTTCTCCAGGGATTCCATATCGTCATTTTCCTCCTTTCCATTCTTTTTCTTGAAAGAAAAAGAATCAAAAAGAACTTTTGACCTCGCTACCGAGGCGCTTCAGCATTCAAGTTTTCCGCCCGGTAACGATCGATTTATTCCAACCGAAACATATAAAAGAACAGGCTCAAACGGAACTTTTCCCCCGCTGTCATAGCGCCGTCATCCCAGCGGCTTCCCCACGGCAGCGACGGGCCGTTCCAACTGATACTTTTTCTTGAAAGAAAAAGTATCAAAAAGGACTTTAATATCGCTACCAAATCGATGCAATTCCTACATTCCCCGCACGGTGACGATATATGGTTCTAATTGAAGAATAGTATGAAAAATATTTAGAAAAGAGTCAAAAAGGACTTTTTCCTCCGCTCCAAAAGCGCCCTCAGTCCCGGCTTCCTCACACGGCAAACCCGCAGTCAAGCGAGGCCCCTGGAAAGCACCATGTCGCAAGGCCGCGCCGAACAGCAACATCCCCCAGGCGGGCGCGACCAGCAGAGCCCCTTTCCGCCAGTCCCCACCCGGCCGCCGTCACCGTGCCGCCGCACCGAACCAAGCAGCATCAAGGGAGCGAGATTAAAGTTCTTTTTGCTTACTTTTTCTTTCAAGAAAAAGTAAGGGGCCTCGGGCAGGCGCTGCGCGCCGGTGCGACGAGGCCCTTTGGTGAACGAACTCATACTATTCTCCCATTAGAACTATACTCCGTTACCGTGCAGGAATCGCAAGGATTGCAACGCTTTGAGAGCGATAGTAAAGTTCTTTTTGGTACTTTTTCTTTCAAGAAAAAGTATCAGTTGTCCAGCTTAGCGCTGAGGAAGTTGACGCAGTCGCCGACGGTGGTCAGGGAGGAAAGCTCCTCCTCGCGCACCTCGCCGATGTCGAACTCCTCCTCCATGCTCATGACCAACTCCACAAGGTCAACGGAATCGGCGCCCAGGTCCTCTTCAAAGGAGGTCTCCGTGGTGATCTCGTCCTCATCAACGGAGAACTGTTCGGCAATGATCTTCTGCATCCGCTCGAAAATATCCTGCATGTACTCCTCCTCCTTTCCCTTGAAATTCCAGCGGTCAATGGCATGATAAATCTTTTCTCCCGCTCTGTCAATAGGGTGCCGGAAGATTTCCCCACTTTTTCCAGAGGATTCAGTTGTCAATCTTCATCAGCTCGATGTTGGCGGCGATCTGGGAGGCCACGTCCGCCTTCACCGCCCGCTCCGCCTGATAGATGGCGTTCTCCAGGGCCTTCGCCCCACTGGAGCCGTGGGCCTTCACCACCGGCTTCTGGAGCCCCAGGAAGGGCGTGCCGCCAATGGCGTCCGGGTCCAGCCGGGCCTTGAAGCCGTCCAGCCCCTTCTTCACCAGCAGCGCCGCCGCCTTGGTCTTCAGGCTCTTGAGGAACATCCCCTTGATCTCCTTCCCCAGGAAGGAGCCCATGCCCTCGATGGTCTTCAGCATCACGTTGCCGGAGAAGCCGTCCGCCACCAGCACGTCGCAGCCGCCCTTGATGGCCTCCTTGGCCTCCACGTTGCCCACAAAGTTCAGCCGCCCGGCCTCCCCAGCGGCCTTAAGGGCCTGGTAGGCGTCCCGGCGGAGCTGGTCGCCCTTGCTGTCCTCCGCGCCGATGTTGAGAAGGCCCACTCGCGGGCTGTCAAGGTTCAGTGCTTTACTGGCATAGAAGCTGCCCAGGTAGGCGAATTGGAGCAGGTACTCCACCGTACACTCCGCGTTGGCGCCGCAGTCGATGAGGACCATCTGGCCCCCGGCGGTGGGCAGCACCGGGGCCATGGCCGCCCGGCGGATGCCACGGATGCGCTTGACCACCAGAGTCCCAGCGGAGAGCAGCGCGCCGGTGCTGCCGGCGGAGACGAAGGCGTCCCCCTCCCCATTTTTCAGCATGGTCAGGCCCACGGTGATGGAGGAGTCCTTCTTGGTCTTGAAGGCCGTGGCCGGGTCGTCGTGCATGTCGATGACCTCCGTGGCGTTCACTACGCTGACGTTGTCCGGCAGGGGCCCCACGCACTTGGCCACCGCCGCCCGGACCTCCCCCTCCCGGCCCACCAGGACCAGCTGCAGGTCAGGCCGCGCCTTGGCGGTGTTCAGCACGCCGCGCACGATCTCCAGCGGCGCGTTGTCGCCGCCCATGGCGTCAATGATGATCTTCATAGCGGTTCTCCTCTCAAAAAATCTGTAAAGTAATTTTCCAGTCTAGTCGTTATTCCACAACGGCCTGCAGGATATTTTCCCGCATTTCGCCGATGATGGCCAGGGAGCGCTGGGAGATCTCCGTGTTCTTGGCCCGCTTGCCCCGGACCCGGTGGTCCAGGGGCGGGATGATGCCGAAGTTGATGTTCATGGGCTGGAACTCCCCCACGGTCTCGTCGGAGACGTAGAGCCCCAGAGCGCCGATGGCCGTTTCCCGGGGAAAGTCCACCGGCGGCAGGCCCAGCAGCCGCCGCGCCAGCTCTACCCCGGTCAGGAACCCGGAGGCGGCGGACTCCACATAGCCCTCCACCCCGGTCATCTGGCCGGCGAAGGAGATGCGGGGGTCCTTTCTCAGCCGGTAGTACCGGTCCAGCAGGCGGGGGGAATCCAGGTAGGTGTTCCGGTGCATGACGCCGTAGCGGACGTACTCCGCCTCCCGCAGGGCGGGGATCATGGAGAACACCCGCTTCTGCTCCCCGAATTTCAGGTGGGTCTGGAAACCCACCAGGTTGTACACCGAGCCCTCGCTGTTGTCCCGGCGGAGCTGCACCACGGCGTAGGGCTCCTTCCCCGTTGCCGGGTCCTTGAGCCCCCGGGGCTTCAGGGGTCCGTAGCGCAGGGTGTCCTCGCCCCGGCGGGCCATGACCTCCACGGGCATACAGCCCTCGAAGACGTTTTTGTCCTCGAACCCGTGGACCTCCGCCTCCTCGGCCTCACAGAGCTCCTTCCAGAACGCCTGGTACTCCTCCTTATTTAGAGCGCAGTTGACGTAGTCCGCCGTGCCCTTGTCGTACCGGGAGGCGAACCAGGCCCGGGACATGTCGATGCTGTCGAAGGTCACCAGGGGCGCGGCGGCGTCGAAGAAGTGGAGGGTGCTCCCCTCCCCGCCCACCAGGGTGAGAAGATGGTCCGCCAGGGCGTCGCTGGTCAGCGGCCCGGTGGCGACGAGGACGTCGCCCTCCTCCGGGAGTTTTGTGATTTCCTGCTCCATCACCGTGATATTGGGGTGATTGCGGATGGCCTCAGTGACATAGGCGGCGAAGCGGTGGCGGTCCACCGCCAGGGCGCCGCCAGCCTCCACGCGGGTAACGTCGGCGGCCCGGAGGATGATGCTGTCCAGACGCCGGAGTTCCTCCTTGAGGAGGCCCACGGCGTTTTCCAGGCCCGCGCCCCGAAGGGAGTTGGAGCACACCAGCTCGGCGAAATATTCACTTTTGTGGGCGGGGGTCATCTTCGTGGGCTTCATCTCGTAGAGGGTCACCGGGACGCCTCTCCTGGCCAGCTGCCAGGCGGCTTCGCTGCCGGCCAGGCCGGCGCCGATTACAGAAACATTCATTACCTTATTGCTTCTTTCTAACAAATAGATGGTGCTGCGGGGGCTCCGCCCCCGCTGAAAACTGGTAGGGACCTTCGGTCCCTGCTATCCCCTGGGTACTTTTCCCGTGCCGGAAAAGTACCCAAAAGGGCATTTAAGAAAACCAAGGGTTTTCTTAAAAATCTTTCCTGAATTTTTTGTTTTGTTTTGCGCTCGCCCTGGGGCTGGTTTGGTCTAAACCGGACTCGCTCCCGTGTATAGGGGCGAAGCGGCTGTTTGAGTATGTCCCCAAGGAGAGTGAAGCGCTGGGGCACGGACGCATTGGGTGCGTTGGTCGTTTTTTTCGTTGTCCAACTGCCGGTTGCTCCGTTCCACTACGCAATTGATGGATTTCCGTATACGGTTTGGGACCGACTGCATCCTGCTCCGGTCCACTACGCACAAGACAAATGTTTCGTCACGCACCCGAATAGCACCGCGCTATCAATTGCGTAGTGGAACGGAGCAACCAGCATTAAGAATACGGAAAAACCAGAATGCAGTACCGATGAATGCTTTCTCTGGCCCCTAGTTCAATCATCCATCTGCCCTTAACGCCCTTCCCACACGGGGGGGATCCTCAAGGGGGCCAGAGCCCCCTTGAGCAATTTTTTGGTTACTTTTTGTTTGCACAAAAAGTAACCCAGGGTGGGCAGGGACCGAAGGTCCCTACCATCCCCCGAGGGGCTGGAAGCCCCACGCCACCCAGTCCCCCGACTAGAAGAATGTAATTTGGCTGGTGTCCGCCATCCCCGCAAATGCCCCCAGCGCTTTCAGCTGGTCAATATGCGTTTTGGACAGCTTATTGCAGCACATTGCAAACTCCTCAATGGAAACAAACTCCTGCCCTTTCCGCTTTTCGACGGTGTCGAGAGCCGCCGTCTCCCCCAGGCCCCGGACCGCCGTGAACGGCGGGATCAGGGCGTCCTCGCCCTTGAGCACGAACCGGGTGGCGTCGGACTCATAGATGTTGATGGGCTCGAACCGGAACCCCCGGAGGTAAAACTCATAGCACACCTCCAGGGTGACCGCCAGGTCCTGCTCCACCGCCGCGGCGTCCTTGTTGTTCTGGATCTCCAGCAGCTTCCGCTTCACCGCGTCCTTGCCCGCGCAACAGTACTCCGCGTCGAAGGCCTTGGCCCGGATGGAGAAGAACGTGGCGTAGAACGCCAGGGGCTTATGGACCTTGAACCAGGCGATGCGGAACGCCATCATCACATACGCCACCGCGTGGGCCTTGGGGAACAGATAGCCGATCTTGGCCAGGGACTGGATGTACCAGTCGGGCACGTCGTGCTCCTTCATGGCGTCCTCCCAGCCGGGCTCGAAGCCGCCCTTCTTCACCTTGCCCTTGCGGACCGACTCCATGATCTTGAAGCTCATCTTGGGGTCCAGTCCCATCTTGATGAGGTAGAGCATGATGTCGTCCCGGCAGCCCACCGTGTCCGTGACGGAGGCGGTGCCGTTGACGATCAGGTCCCGGGCGTTGCCCAGCCACACGTCGGTGCCGTGGGAGAAGCCCGACAGGCGGACCAGGGTGTTGAAGTCCTTGGGCTGGGTGTCCACCAGCATCTGCCGGGTGAACTTGGTGTTGAACTCCGGGATGGCCACGGCCCCGGTGGGGCCTAAAATTTCGTCGTTCTCAAAGCCCAGGGCCTTGCTGCTGGTGAAGAGGCTCATGGTGTCCGGGTCGTCCAGGGGGATCTGCCGGGCGTTCACCCCGGTCAGGTCCTCCAGCATCCGCACCATGGACGGGTCATCGTGTCCCAGCATGTCCAGCTTCAGGAGGTTGTCCTCCATGCAGTGGTATTCAAAGTGGGTGGTGATGATGTCGCTGTCGGCGGCGTCCGCCGGGTGCTGCACCGGGCAGAAGTCCTCCACATCCAGGTCGTCCGGCACCACCACCAGGCCGCCGGGGTGCTGGCCCGTAGTGCGCTTCACCCCCACGCAGCCCAGGGCCAGGCGGTTCTCCTCCGCGTGGCCGGGGTTCAGGCCCCGGGCCTCCAGGTACTTCTTCACGTAGCCGTAGGCGGTCTTCTCCGCCACGGTGCCGATGGTGCCCGCCCGGAACACCTGGGTCTCCCCGAACATCTCGATGGCGTGGCGGTGGGCCCGGGCCTGGTACTCGCCGGAGAAGTTCAGGTCGATGTCCGGCACCTTGCCGCCGCCGTAGCCCAGGAAGGTCTCAAAGGGGATGTTGAAGCCGTCCTTCACGTATTTCGTGCCGCAGACCGGGCAGACCTTGTCCGGCATATCCGCGCCGCAGCCGTAGGAGTTGTCGGTGATGAACTCGTTGTGCTTGCACTTGGGGCAGCGGTAGTGGGGCGGCAGGGCGTTCACCTCGGTGATGCCGGACATGTACGCCACCAGGGACGACCCCACGGAGCCCCGGGACCCCACCAGGTACCCGCACTCCAAGGACCGCTGCACCAGCTTCTGGGCGGACATGTACACCACGTCGTACTTGCCCAGGATGCCGCTGAGCTCCACGTTCAGCCGGTCCACGATGAGCTGGGGCGGGTCCTCGCCGTAGAGCTCGTGGACCTTGTCCCACACCAGCTGGTTCAGCTCCTGCTCCGAGTTGGCCAGACGGGGCGGGAACAGCTTGCCCTTGGGCAGCAGGTCAAAGGTCTCCACCTGGTCCGCGATGGCGTTGGTGTTGGTGACCACCACCTCCAGCGCCTTCTCCTCCCCCAGGTAGCTGAACTCCTCCAGCATCTCGTCGGTGGTACGGAAGTAGATGGGCATGGACTCGTCGCAGTCCGGGAATTTTTTCGTGTCCAGCAGGATGTGGCGGTAGATCTCGTCCTCCGGGTCCAGGAAGTGGACGTCGCCGGTGGCGCACACCGGGATGCCCAGCTCCTCCCCCAGACGGACGATGGTGCGGTTGAAGTCCCGCAGCTCCTCCTCGTCCTTGGCCTTGCCGTCCCGGATGAGGAAGGCGTTGTTGCAGAGGGGCTGTATCTCCAGATAGTCGTAGAAAGACGCGATGCGCCGCAGCTCCGCCCAGTCCTTGTACTCCTCCACCGCCTGGAACAGCTCCCCGGCCTCGCAGGCCGCGCCGATGATGAGGCCCTCCCGGTGGGCGATGAGCTCGCTCTTGGGGATGGTGGGATTCCGGCGGAAGTATTTCAGGTTGGACATGGACACCAGCTGGTACAGGTTCTTCAGGCCCACCTTGTTTTTGGCGATCAGGATGATGTGCCGGGGGCGGCGGTTGGCGTGGCCCTTCTGCCGCAGCGCCGGCATGGCGGGGTCGATGGCCTGGAGGCTGTGGACCCCCATCTCCTCCAGCCGCTTGAAAAAGTGGGGCAGGAACAGGCCGCAGGTGGCCGCGTCGTCGCTGGCCCGGTGGTGCTGGAAGGCGGGCAGCTTCAGGTGCTCCGCCACGATATCCAGCTTGTACTTGCCCAGCTCCGGCAGCAGGTTCTGGGCCAGGATCAGGGTGTCCACATAGGTGGGGTCGAAGTCCAGCCCCGCCTTCCGGCAGCCCTCCCGGATAAAGCCCACGTCGAACTCGGCGTTGTGTGCCACCAGGGGCCGGTCCCCCGCAAAGGCCAGGAAGTCCCGCAGGGCGTCCTCCGGCTTGGGCGCGCCCTTCAGCATGTTGTCGGTGATGCCCGTGAGGCTGATGATCTCCGGCGTCAGGTACCGCCCCGGGTCCACGAAGGTCTGGAACCGGTCCCCGATCTTCCCGTCTTGGATCACCACCGCGCCGATCTCGATGATGGCGTTGTCCCTGACCCGCAGACCGGTGGTCTCGATGTCGAAGGCCACGTACTCGCCCGTAAAGGGCCATTCCTTGTCACCGTGTACAGCGATGCGGTCGTCCAGGTTATTGATGAAGTAACCCTCCATGCCGTAGAGGGGCTTGATGTTCTTGACGGAGTGCCACACGTCGGGGAAGCCCTGGACCACGCCGTGGTCGGTGATGGCGATGGCGGGGTGGCCCCAGGCCTCGGCCCGCTTGACGATGTTCCCCTCCGGCCCGGCCTTGGGGCTCAGGGGGGACAGGGCATCCATGTTGGAGTAGGTGGAGTGCATGTGGAGCTCCACCCGCTTGCGGGGGGCGGTGTCCTGGCGCATCTCGTGGGGGTAGGTATTGATGTTTTTGGGGTCCAGCAGCACGTCGCTGCCGTCCCGGTTGAGCTTGACATAGCCCTGGACCTTGAGCCACATCCCGGGCTTGATATCCTTTTTGAGGGCGGCCTTCTCCTCCTTCTGCATGTACTTGGTGACGCGGACGGAGGTCTGGAAGTCGGTCATGTCGAAGGTGAGGCAGAACACGCCGGGCCGCCGTGTCTCGTAGAGGTCGGCAAAAAACACCTTCCCGGCCACGATCACATTGCCCATCTTGGGGTTCAACCCCTGCATGGGCTGCACCGCGCCCTTGATGACCGTCCCCATAATGGCCTCAGCGCCGGCGGGCTTGGCCGGTTTTCCCCCCTCGGCGGGGGCGGCGATGGACTGGTGGATGACCACCCGGCCCAGATCGTAGGCCGCCGCCACCGCGGCGGCCAGGGTGTCCTTGCTGTCGCCCAGGTCGGCGCGGACCGTGAGGGCCATGGCCATAGCTCGCTTCTCTTTTTCCACCTCCACGGAGGTGAGGTAGGCGCCGTCCAGCTTGGAGCGGAGCTCCCACTCCAGGGGGAGGGCTGGGAACAATTCAAAAAACGGTATAATTGACATAAACGGCCTAATCCTCGTTTCTTCCGTTAACGCACACAAGCAAAGGGGCCTCCGGCCCCTGGGAGGGATAGTAGGGACCTTCGGTCCCTGCGCACCCTGGGTTACTTTTTGTGCAAACAAAAAGTAACCAAAAAATTGCTTAAGGGGCTGCCGCCCCTTAAGAATCCCTCGGGATGACGGTTAAGGGCAGATGGATGGTTGAGCTGGGGGCCAGGGAAAGCTTTCATCGGTACTGCGGCTTTTCTTTTTTCCGTATTCTTACTGCCGGTTGCTCCGTTCTACTACGCAATTGAGAGCGCGGTTCTTGTCGGGTGGGGTGTGGGGATAGACAAATAGGATGGTGATAAAACAACTATTTATCTCTGTTCAACAACAATGAGATCACGGTCAATATGAGAGATACCCCCAACAAAACAGATACGGCAAGGAAGTATGTCCAGGTGCAGTCGATCACGGAATCATAATCTTTTTTTGCAAAGGAAGCATATTGACACAGCAGAGGGATGTATATGGAGAATGTGCATAGCATCCAGCTTACCAGATACATCCGATACAGATTTGACTTGCTGCGCTGTTTCCGCTTTGCAATGGAAAAAAGAAGGATAGTCCATGAAGCAAGGCCAAAAAGTAACGCCAGAATCTGTATCATAAGAAAACCTCCGCAATCAACATTTTCCCCAGTCACCAAAACAAACGCCCGTATCCCTTCCCCACGAATAGATATATGTATCAATTGCGTAGTGGAACGGAGCAACCGGCAGTTGGACTAAGGAAAAACGACCAACGCACCCAATGAGCCCCCGCACCAGCGCTTCACTGTTCTTGGGGACATACTAACTGTAGCCGCTTCGCCCCATACACGGGACCCGGCCCGGTTTAGACCAAACCAGCCACAGGGGGAGCGCAAAACAAATCAAAAAATAGTAAGGGGGTCCAGCCCGTAGGGCTGGCAATTTTTTGGTTACTTTTTGTTTGCACAAAAAGTAACCCAGGGGTGCAGGGACCGGAGGTCCCTACCAGGACCCGGTGGGGGCCGGAGGCCCCCCAGCAGCAAGCTTACAGGCTTTCCTGAATCTCCTCCATCAGTGCATCCACCAATCTCTCCTGTGGAACCTTCCTCAAAATCCTCCCTTTGGAAAAGAGGAGCCCTTCCCCGTTCCCTCCGGCGATGCCGAAATCGGCGTCCCCCGCCTCGCCGGGGCCGTTGACGGCGCACCCCATCACCGCCACGGTGATGGGCCAGTCCACACCGGCCAATCTCCGTTCCACCTCCTCCGCCATGGGGATGAGGTCGATATTCGTCCGGCCGCAGGTGGGACAGGCGATGAGGTTGGGGCCGTCCTTCCGGAGCCCCGCGGCCCGGAGAATTTTCTTGGCCGCGTAAATTTCCTCCACCGGGTCGGCGGTGAGGGTCACCCGCAGCGTGTCCCCGATGCCCAGGCACAGCAGGCCCCCGATGCCCATGGCCGACTTGATCATCCCCATGGAGGGCGTCCCCGCCTCCGTGACGCCCAGGTGCAGCGGGTAGGGACAGCTCTCGCTGAGAATTTTGTACGCCCCCATGGTCACCGGGACCGAGGAGCACTTCACCGAGATGCAGATATCCGTGAAATCATATTTCTCCAGCAGCGCCGCGTGGCCCAGGGCGCTCTCCGCCAGGGCCTGTGAAGTAACTCCCCCGTACTTCTTTCGGAGGTCCTTCTCCAGGGAACCGCCGTTGACGCCAATGCGGATGGGGATGTTCCCCGCCCGGCAGGCGTCCACCACCGCCTTCACCCGGTCCTCCCCGCCGATGTTGCCGGGGTTGATGCGGATTTTGTCCACTCCCTGGGCGGCGCACTCCAGGGCCAGCTTGTAGTCGAAGTGGATATCCGCCACCAGGGGAATGTGGATCTGGCTCTTGATGGCCCCGATGGCCTTGGCGGCTGGCATGTCCGGCACCGCCACCCGGATGATCTCGCAGCCCGCCTCCTCCAGGCGGAGGATCTGCTCCACCGTGGCGGGGACGTCGTGGGTCTTGGTGCTGCACATGGACTGGATGGACACGGGCGCGCCGCCCCCTACCGGGACGCCGCCCACCATGATCTGCTTTGTCATCGTTAGTTTCCTCCCTACTGGAACAGCCGCCGCACGTCGTTGAACGTCACGAACAGCATCAGCGCCATCAGCAGGGCGAAGAACACCATGTTGATGACCGCCTCGTATTTCATGGGTATTTTCTTCTTAAACAGCTTCTCCGACATCGTGGAGATCACCAGGAACAGGATGTGGCCGCCGTCCAGGGCCGGGATGGGCAGCAGGTTCATCACCGCCAGGTTCACCGCGATCAGCGCCCCGAAGTAGGCGATGTTCTCCATGGCCATGCCGAAGCTCTCGCTCTGCTGCCCCAGGTCGTTGATGTTGCTGACGATGCCCACCGGGCCCTGGAGGTCCGAGACCCCGGCGCTGCCGGTCAGGAGCATCTTCAGGCTGAAGTACACGATGCGGACGAAATCGTAGGTGTTGTACCAGGTATATTGCAGCTTCCTGCCCAGCGTGGCCTCCACCACCACCGTGCTCCGGTAGAGGCCATAGCCCTCGTAGGACCCGCCCTCGGTGTCCGTGTAGGTGCGGACCGGCACATTGGAGAAGGTCACCTTCTCCCCGTCCCGCAGCACCACCAGCTCGATGGGCTGGCGGTTGGCAAGCTGGAGCAGCATATCCACGTCCCCGGACAGGTACACCCGGGAGCCGTTGATGGACCAGAACAGGTCCCCCTCCTCCAGCGCCATGCCGTTGACCGACTCGAACTCCGGCGCGCAGCCGGAGATGGCCGGCACCGCAAAGCCCACCGCCCGGCTGTTGAGAAGCAGCAGGAGCAGCATCCCCACCACCAGATTCATGAGGGCCCCGGCGGCGAAGACCACGATCTTCCGCCAGAACCCCTGGTTGCTGAGGCTGTGGGGGTCGTCGGACTCCTCCTCCTCGCCCTCCATGGCGCAGTAGCCGCCGATGGGCAGGGCCCGCAGGGAGTACTGGGTCCCCTTCTTCCCCTGCTTTTTCCAGATCATGGGGCCCATGCCGATGGAGAACTCATGGACCGTGACCCCGCAGAGGCGGGCGGCGATAAAGTGCCCCCACTCGTGGGCGGCGACCAGCAGTCCGAAGAGCAGGATGGCGATGATGATATACATAGGCCAGGGTACCTCCGTTCAGCCGTTCCGGCGGCGATAGACGATCTCGCGGGCCTTGCGGTCCGCTTCCAGTATATCCTCCAGAGCGGGGTTTGATTTCACCGAAATGGCGTCCAGGGCCTCCGCCACCAGGGGCGCGATATCCCCGAAGGCGATCTGCTCCCCCAGAAACAGCTCCACCGCCGCCTCGTTGGCCCCATTGAGGATGGCCCCGGCGGTGCCGCCGGTCCGGGCGCAGTCCATGGCCATTTTCAGGCACGGGAACGCCTCCAGGTCCGGGGCGCAGAAGGTCAGCGGCGGGCAGGTCAGCAGATCCAGGGGCTCCGCCGGGGACTCCGCCCTGTGGGGCCAGGTCAGGGCGTAGCGGATGGGCAACCGCATGTCCGGCGTGCCCAGCTGGGCCAGCACCGCCCCGTCCCGGTACTCCACCAGGGAGTGGACCACGCTCTGCCGGTGGATCACCACCGACACCCGCTCCGGGGGCATATGGAAGAGGTGCATGGCCTCCATGAACTCCAGGCCCTTGTTCATCAGCGTGGCGCAGTCCACGGTGATCTTGGGGCCCATGGTCCAGTTGGGGTGGCGGAGGGCGTCGGCCCGGGTCTTGTGGGCCGTCTCCTCCCGGCTCAGGCCGAAGAAGGGCCCGCCGGAGCAGGTCAGGATCACCCGGCGCACCTCCCCACGGTCCCGGCAGCCCTGGAGGCACTGGAAGATGGCGGAGTGCTCGCTGTCCACGGGGACGATCTCCGCGCCCCGCTCCCTAGCCGCCGCCGTCACCAGCTCCCCGGCGCAGACCAGGGTCTCCTTGTTGGCCAGGGCGATGCGCTTGCCCCGGTCAATGGCCGCCAGAGTGGGCCGCAGTCCCGCCATGCCCACCACGGCGGTGACCACCGTGTCGCTCTCCGGCAGGGCGGCGGCCTCGATCATGCCCTCCACGCCGTAGGCCACACGCACCGGCAGGTCCGCCAGACGGCGCTTCAGCTCGGCGGCGGCCTCCAGACTCTGGAGCACCGCCAGCCGGGGCCGGAACTTCCGGACCTGCTGCTCCAGCAGGTCCACGCTGCTTTTTGCCGTCAAGGCTTCCACCTTGACGCCTAACTGTTCACAAACCTCCAGGGTCTGCCGGCCGATGGAGCCGGTGGAACCCAGGAGGGAGATTGCTCTTGTCATATATCTCCTATCAAATCAAATCCATTAGTTGTTTCTTTTTCTGTAAAAATTCTTCTTCCGTTATGGCGCCAATATCCAATAATTCCTTCAATTTTTTTAGTTGGTTCATGGCATCAATATGCTGTTCTGGAGCTATTTTATATTTATCCAGATACTCGACCATTCTGTCCATTGCTTTTGTCATGCCAGCAATAGTCCCCCATGCAATTCTGACATTCTCTCTATCAATGATTCTAGCATGATGTGTAATCATATTTTGCTGTAACTTCCAACCGTTACATTCAGCAAGAGTGTTCCAGAATACTTCGCCTCCCATGGTAGGAAAAGGAATATTAGGCATATTTAATTCTAACTTCAATATACTTAACATTCCCTGGGATGCCTTTGAACCTTTAGCGAGTTCCTTCAGTACATCATTATATCTATTCATTGCAATCGAATCCTTTTATTTATGTGCTGAAATGGTCTTACAGTCCCAGCACCGGCAGCAACAGCGCCAGGGTGGGCGCCACGAAGAGGACGCTGTCGAACCGGTCCAGCACGCCGCCGTGCTCCAGGAAGATATGTCCGTAGTCCTTGATGCCGAACTCCCGCTTGATGAGGGAAAAGCTCAGGTCCCCCAGCTGGGCCACCACGCTGCAGAACAGGCCCAGCAGGGCGATCTGCAGATACCCGACCCCGCCGTCGAACCAGGTGTTCATCACCAGGGCGAAGATCACCCCGGCCACGGCGTTGGCCAGGAGGCCGCCCACGGACCCCTCCACCGTCTTGTGGGGGCTGACCTTGGGGGCCAGCTTGCGCTTGCCAAAGGCCCGGCCGGCGAAAAAGGCCCCGGTGTCGCTGGCGAAGCTGAAGATGAGGGGCAGCAGCAGGAAGCCCCTGTGGTACCCGGCGGCGTCCAGCCGGAGAAAGGCGGTGAAGGCGTAGGGGATCACCCCGAAGGCGAACATGCTGGTCAGAATGTGCAGCAGCTTGATCTCGCCGCCCTTGAGCACGGCAAAAGCGAAAGTGATCAGGGTCATCGCCAGCACCGCCAGCTGGGGCGTCAGGAACCCCGCCGGCCCGTTCCAGGCCAGCAGCACCATCAGGACCGCGTAGGTAATGGAGGAGTCCCGCAGCTGCTTCGCCCCCACGCACTTCGTCAGTTCCCATGCGGCGATGCCGGCCAGTGCCGCCAGAAACAGCGCCAGCACCCAGACCGGCGCCCACAGGATCACCACCAGGATCACCGGCACACCCACGGCGGCCACCAGCAGTCTCGATCTCATCAGGAAACTCTCCCCTCTGTCTCTATCTCTTGGCGCTGCTCTTCACGCCGCCGAAGCGCCGGTCCCGGTGCTGGTAGGCGGCGATGGCCTTGTGCAGCTCCTCCTTGGTGAAGTCCGGCCACAGCACGTCGGTAAAGTAGAACTCCGCGTAGGCGCACTGCCACAGGAGAAAATTGCTGAGCCGCTGCTCCCCGCCGGGGCGGATCAGCAGCTCCGGGCTGGGGATCCCGGCGGAATAGAGGTACCCATCAAACAGGTCTTCTGTCAATTCTTCCGGCTTTACATTCCCCGCCACGCAGTCTCTGGCAAAGTTCTGGGCGGCGTGGACGATCTCCGCCCTGCCGCCGTAGTTGATGCAGATGTTGCACTGGCAGCCGGTGAGCCGGGCGGAGATGGCGTTGCACTGGTCCACCAGCGCCTTCAGCTCGTCGCTGAGCACCGACATGTCCCCCATGAAGCACAGGCGCACATTGTCCCGCTCCATGGTGTCGATGGCCTCCAGCAGGTAGCGCTTTAAGAGGCCCATGATGGTGTCCACCTCGTCACGGGGCCGCTTCCAGTTCTCCGTGGAGAATGCGTAGACCGTCAGGTACTCCAGGCCGATATCCCGGCAGTAGGTGGCGATGGTGCGGAAGGTCTCCGCCCCCACCTTGTGTCCGGCGGTGCGGGGCAGGCCCCGGCGCTGGGCCCAGCGGCCGTTGCCGTCCAGTATAATCGCGATGTGGCGGGGCAGACGGCTAAAATCCACCTGCCCCGCCGCACCGCCGCTCTTTTTGGTCAAAAAACGCAGCTTCATATATCTCCGCTCAGATGGCTTAGACCGCCATCAGTTCCTTCTGCTTCTTCTCCAGCAGGGCGTCGATCTCCTTGCACATGTCGTCGGTCAGCTTCTGGATGTCCTTTTCGGCGATCTTCTGGTCGTCCTCGGTCATCTCGCCGTTCTTCTTCTGGGTCTTGAAGTCGTCCACCGCGGCCCGGCGGATGTTGCGAATGGCGGTCTTGCCGCCCTCGGCGTACTTGGCGATCTGCTTGACCAGCTCCTTGCGGCGCTCCTCGGTGAGCTGGGGGAAGGCCAGACGGATCACCACGCCGTCGTTCTGGGGGTTGATGCCCAGGTCGGACTCCTGGATGGCCTTGTTGATGAGCTTCAGGGCGCTCTTGTCCCAGGGCTGGATGGTCAGGGTCCTGGGGTCGGGGGAGCCGATGGAGGCGATCTGGTGGATGGGCGTGGGGGTGCCGTAGTAGTCCACGGTGATCCGGTCCAGCACGGCGGCGTTGGCCCGGCCCGCCCGGACGGCGGCGAAGTCCGCGGCCACGGAGGCGATGGACTTCCTCATCTTTTCCTCGTATACTTTGTATTCCGCTTTCATTGGTCGTTTTCCTCCTTCACAATCGTTCCGATCTTTTCACCGCGCAGCACGCGGATGATGTTATAGGGGTCCTTCAGCGCAAAGAGCAGCACGGGGATGTGGTTGTCCATGGAGAGGCTGGTGGCGGTGGTGTCCATCACCGCCAGATGCTGGGCCAGCACCTCGTCGTAGGTGATCACGTCGTACTTCACGGCGGTGGGGTCCTTCGCCGGGTCGGCGCTGTACACGCCGTCCACGTTCTTGGCCAGCAGGATCACGTCGGCCTCGATCTCCGCCGCCCGGAGCACCGCGCCGGTGTCGGTGGAGAAGTAGGGGTTGCCGGTGCCGCAGCCGAAGATGACCACTCTCCCCCGCTCCAGGTGGTGGATGGCCCGTCCCCGGACATAGGGCTCGGCCATGGCCCGCATCTCCACGGCGGTCATGACCCGGGCGGGGACGCCCTTCTGCTCCAGCACGTCCGCCACGGCCAGGCAGTTCATCACGGTGGCCAGCATCCCCATGTGGTCGGCCCTTGTCCGCTCCATGCGCCCGCCGCCGTCCTTGACGCCCCGCCAGAAGTTGCCGCCGCCCACCACGACGCCCACCTGGACGCCCATGGCCACGGCCTCCTTGATGACGTCGGCCACCCGGCCGATCATCTCAAAATCCAGGCCGAAGTGCCGGTCTCCCGCCAGGGCCTCGCCGCTGATCTTCAGCAGCACCCGCTTGTATTTCAGTTCCTCCATAGGCTTCTCATCCTCCGCAGTTGTTTTCCGGTCATCGCTGTTTCTATTCTACTATATTTTCCGACGTTTGAAAAGTAGGAGAATGGATTTTTTTGAAAATATAGCCAGGCGGCCACCCGGCCGGACCCCGGCGTCCGGCCCTCCCGCCGGGCCGGGAACGCATTTTTCGCAGCGGAAAAATTTTTTTGCAGAGGGGCTTCCATTTTCTGGTGAAGCATGATATGATATCATGCAACAAAAGGAACGTCTGTGTTTATGCGGTGCCGCGATGCCGGTATCCCGGGCGTATATACCGGTTGAGGGACCCGTGGTGTATGACTGCCTGGAGGGTCTTCGATGAAACGGATGACATTGGATTTCTCCGCGAATGAGATCATTCTGGATTACCCGAATCAGTGGGGAACGGAATACGCCGACCTGTCCCGCGTCAAGGACGCCATCTGTTCTCTGCTGACCCTGGAGCCCGGCGTCTCCAGGGTCGTACTGGACTACGAGCGGGAGGCCGTAGTCTGCGACGGGGCGGAGCGCGCCCTCCCCGGCCTTGCGGCCATGGAGCCCGGGATCAACGAGCTGATCGGCTACAACGACTTGGACCCCAGCGAGCTGGAGGGCCTCACCTCCCGGCGGGACAGGAGCGGGGCCGGGCGCCAGCTGGAGCTGGCGTCCATCCTGGACGGCATCGGCGGTCGGCTGGACGTGTATGCCAATCTGTACGCCAACGAGAGCCGCACGGACCGCTTTGTGGACGTGGTGCTGGAGAAGCTGTTCCCGGAGATGGGCCCCCGATTGCCGGCGGCGGTGCTGTCCACGGTGAAGTACCGCTTCCAGACGGACCAGAACGACACGAAGCTCTTTTTCACCCTCCTGCTGGGGGATGTGATCTCCTACCGGGAGGAAGCGGGGCAGTCGGTGGAGATCTACCTGGGGGCCTTTGCGTCCATGAAGATGGGGCGGAAGACCTTTCTGCGTACCTTTGCCCCCCTGCCCCCGGCCCCCAAGGGGTTCCGGTACTGCTCGCTGAACGTCATTGATGATGCCCACCCGGTGGGGGTGTGCATCTTCTACCCGGAGGAGCAGTCGCTGGTGGCGGTGGACGCCATCGCCAAAGGGCAGAAATACGATAAAATCCTGTCCGATCTGCTGGACAGCATTGATGAGAGCAGCGGGTACGGTACCCGGTGGGTATTTGTGATCCGTGCGTAACAAGGGGTCAGGGGGGCGGAGCCCCCCTGTACAATTTCGCAGGGGGCTCCGCCCCCTGGGGGAGTTTTGGTAGGGACCTCCGGTCCCTGCTGACCCTGGGTTACTTTTTGTGCAAACAAAAAGTAACCAAAAAATTGCTTAAGGGGGCTTTCGCCCCCTTAAGAATCCCTCGGGGATGACGGTTAAGGGCAGATGGATGGTGGAACTAGGGGCCAGAGAAGGCTTTCATCGGGGGTGCTGGTTTGTTTTTTGCCGTAGTCGGTACTACTGGTTGCTCCGTTCCACTACGCAATTAGCGATGTTTCTTGTCGGGCCGTATACGAAACATTTCTCTTTTGCGTAGTGGAACGGAGCAACCAGCAGTTGGACAAGCACAAAAACGACCAACGCACCCAATGAGCCCCCGCACCAGCGCTTCACTGTCCTTGGGAACATATTCAGGTAGCCGCAGAAACTCATACACGGGACCCGGCCCGGTTTAGGACAGACCAGCCACAGGGTGAGCGCAAAACAAAGCAAAAATAAGGAAAGATTCTCAAGAAAACCATTCCTGGTTTTCTTGAGCACGCTTTTGCCTACTTTTCCCGTGGGGGAAAAGTAGGCCAGGGGCGCACCCCGCCCGGGGGTGCCTACTGACCCGGTGGGGGCCGGAGGCCCCCTTCCTGCCATTCCACGCTATGGAAATAAAAAAGAGGACCGCTTGAGTGCGGTCCCCTTTTTTATTTTAACAGCGGTTGGAGCTGCCGCCCCTCCAGGGCGGCGTCTACGGTCTCCCCGATGAGGGAGAAGTCCGCCATCAGGGAGCTGGGCTTCGCCACCGGCTCATCCTGCCCGAAGGGCACAAAGTAATAGTTCCGGCGGGCCAGCAGCTCGCCGATATTTTTTGCCGCCCCGCTGAGGCCGTCGTTGGACGCCAGGGCCACCACCACCGGGCGGCCGTTGCGGAGATGCGCCTTCGCCGCCATGGTCACCGACGTGTCCGTGATGCCCCCCGCCAGCTTCCCCAGCGTGTTGCCCGTGCAGGGCGCGATCACCAGCACGTCCAGCAGCTTCTTCGGCCCGATGGCCTCCGCCTGGGCGATGGTGGTCATGGGCTTCCGGCCCGTCAGGCGCTCCACCTCCGCCAGCAGATCATGGGCCGTCCCAAAGCGGGTGTCCGTGGCGGCGCTGGTCTCCGACACGATGGGGACCACCGTCTCATACGCCCCGCACAGCTTCTCCAGCTCCCCCAGCACCCGCCGGTGGGTGCAGAAGGAGCCGCATATCGCAAATCCCACTCGCTCCTGTCTCAAATGGGTTCACCTCGTTCTTCCAGTATGTGGTAGATGCTGTCCCGGATGGCCTCCGCGGCGGTGCGGGGGGCCGCCTTGCCGGGGAGCCCCGGCGCGGGGATCACCCGCCGGCCCAGCGCCTTCGCCGCCTCCAAATCCACCCCGGCGGCGGGAGGAAAGGGATAAGCATACCGCCCCCCTTCCCGCCATAGGATGTGGGGAAAGGAGCGGTGTGTATGGCCAAAACCAGGGAAACCACCTGCCCCCGCCGGGTCTGGTTCGCGGAGGACGGCCCGGCGCTGGAGGACATTCTCAAGGCCCTGCTGCGGGACAGGCGGAAGGACGGGAAAAACAGGGCGCGGACATGGAGGCGGTAGGCATCTACCTGCGGCTGTCCCGGGACGACGAGCGCCAGGGCGAGTCCGCCAGCATCGAAAGCCAGCGGGCCTACCTCACCCAGTACGCCGCTGCTCGGGGCTGGGCCGTGGCGCGGGAGTACGCCGACGACGGGGTTTCGGGCCTCACCTTCGACCGGCCAGGGTTCCGGGAGCTGCTGGACGACATCGACCGGGGGCTCATCCACACGGTGCTGACCAAGGACCTGTCCCGGCTGGGCCGGGACCAGATCTGGACGGCGTACTACTATCAGATCTACTTCCCCCGGAAGGGGGTGCGGTACATCGCCGTGTCCGAGGGGCTGGACACCCGGGAGAGCGGCAGCGCCGGGGCCCTCTTTCCCTTCCTCACCGCGGCCAACGACTTCTACACCGCCGACGTGTCCCGGAAGGTGCGGGCAGCCCTCACCGCCCGGAAGCGGGCGGGGAGGTTCATCGGCGCACAGGCCCCCTTCGGCTACGCCAAGGACCCGGCCCGGCCGGGCCGCCTGGCGGTGGACGAGGCGGCGGCGGAGGTAGTGCGGGAGCTGTTCCGGCGGTATCTGCAGTCGGGCAGCGTGGCCGGGGTGGCCAAGGAGCTGACCGAGGGGGGCTTCCCCACCCCGGCCCAGTACCGGGGCGGCGGCGGGCAGGCCCGGTTCCCCGGCGTGTGGAGCGACCGGGCGGTGCGGCGGATCCTGACCAACCCCACCTACGCGGGCCACCTGACCCAGAACCGCCGGGTGAAGATCAACTACAAGCTGGACCAGTACCGGGACCTGCCCCCGGAGGAGTGGATTACCGTGCCCAACACCCACCCGGCCATCGTGGACCAGGAGGCCTTCGACCGGGCCCAGGCCCTGCTGGGGCTGCGGTCCTACCGGGCCGGGGGCGGCGGCGGGCATCTGCTGACCGGGCTGGCCTTCTGCGGCAAGTGCGGGTCCCCCATGACCTACGTCCGGGAGAGCCCCGCCCGGACCTACATGGTCTGCCAGGGCTGGCGGCGGGGCGGACGGCTGGGGCTGTGTACCTCCCACTGCGTCCGGGAGGACCGGGTGACCGGCACGCTGCGGCAGGCGCTGCAGGAGGCGGCCCGGGGCATCAACCCCCAGGCGCTGGCGGCGGCCTGCCGGGAGGACACGGGGGACGGGCAGCGCCGCCTGGAGCGGACCCGGCAGCAGCTGGACCGGCAGGAGGCCGTCATGGGCCGGCTCTACGAGGACCGGGCGGCGGGGACGCTGACCGAGGCGGAGTTCGCCGCGCTCCTGGCCCAGGCGCGGAAAAAGCGGTCCGCCCTGGAGACGCGGCTGGCCGAGTGGGAGGACGCCCCCCGGATGGCGACCTCCGCCGTGGAGGACGCGGAGGCCCTGCTGTCCTTCCGGGACCTGGACCGGGGCACGGTGGCGGCGCTGGTGGAGCGGGTGGTGATCGGCGAAAACAAAACGGTGGAGATCGTCTTTCGTTTCCGGCCGCCCGTCTCTGACCCCTGACCTCTCCCCTTTTCCGGCAGGATAAGAAAATTTTAAAACCCTCGGATCGTCTCCCCGTCCAGCTCCCGCAGGATGGCGCAGGCCAGCCTGACGGCGTTCTCGAAATCGGACCAGGCCGAGAGGCCGTAGTGGGTGTGGGCGTAGCGCACCGGGATGCCCACCACGATGCAGGGCACGCCCTGGCCGGACAGGTGGATGCTGGCGCCGTTGGTGCTGCCGCCGCTGCGGACCGCCTCCTGGACCGGGATGCCGTGGCGGGCGGCGGTGTCCAGGGCCAGGCGCTGGAACCGGGGGTGAGTGATCATCCGGGCGTCGATGTGGCGGAGCATGGGGCCCCGCTTGATGGCGGTCTGGACCATATAGGGCTCCACGCAGGTGTCGTCCGCCGGGCAGCCCTCGAAGATGATGGCAACGTCGGGCCGGACGGTGCGGGCGGTGACCACCGCGCCCCGGGTGCCCACCTCCTCCTGGGCGGCGCAGGCCCCCACCACGTCCACCTGGAGGTCCTCCCCCTCCAGCTCCCGGAGGGTGGCCAGCATTGCGGCGCAGCCCAGGCGGCAGTCGAAGCTCTTGCCCTCCATGAGGCCATGGGCCTCGTCATAGCGGAAGGTGACGTCGGGGACGATGGGCTCGCCGATGCGAATGTGGAAGTTTTCCACAGCGTCCCTGGCCGAGACGGCCCCCACGTCCACGGAGAGGGCGGACATCTCCGGCAGGCTCCGCCGCTCGGCCTCGGAGAGGAAGTGGGGCGGCTTGCTGGCGGTGATGCCGGGGATGTACTGGCCCAGGGCGTTGCGCACCCAGACCTTGTGGGCGGGGATGTTGCTGGTGACCCAGCCGCCCAGGGGGATGATGCGGAGGGTGCCGTCGGGCTTCACGGCCTGGACCATGAAGGCCACCTCGTCGGTGTGGGCGTCCAGCTGGACAACGGGGCGGCCGCCCCGGTTGCCCCGCCGGTGGATATAGAAATTTCTGAGGGTGTCCTCCCTCAGCTCCCCCAGGCCCTGGGCGTGGGTCCGCAGGACGCGGACCACCTCGTCCTCGAAGCCGGGGGCGCCGTTGGCATTGGAAATATCTGCGATCATTTGCAATGCTGACTGCTTGTCCATTGGCAAAACGGGGTCCTCCTGTTTCGTAGATTCTGCGGTGGGGGCTCCGCCCCCCACCTGGTCTGATTCGCCCCCCAGGCGGGGCGCCCCCCGGTGACTTTTCCCTCGCAGGAAAAGTCACCAAAAGTGCGCTTAAGGGGGCTCGCGCCCCCTTAAGAATCCCGGCCGTTTGGAGGGACGTTAAGGGCAGATGGATGGTGGAACTAGGGGCCAGGGAAAGCTTTCATCGGGACTGCGGTGTTGTTTTTCCGTAGTCTTACTGCCGGTTGCTCCGTTCCACTACGCAATTGATACATGTTTCTTGTCGGGTCGTATACGGAAAATGTTTCTTTTGCACAGTGGAACGGAGCAGGACGCAGTACGACGCGGACCGTATACGGAAATCTGCCAATTGCGTAGTGGAACGGAGCAACCAACAGTTGGATAACGTAAAACCGACCAACGCACCCAATGAGTCCCCGCCCCAGCGCTTCACTGTCCTTGGGGACATATGCGGGTAGCCGCTTCACCCCATACACGGGACCCGGCCCGGTTTAGACAAAACCAGCCACAGGGCGAGCGCAAAAGAAATCAAAACATTCAGGAAAGATTTTTAAGAAAACCATTGGTTTTCTTAAACGTGCTTTTGGTGACTTTTCCCACGGGGGAAAAGTCACAGCGCCTATCCGAAGATATGAAGACGGTTAATAAGGCGGCTGGCCGCCTTATATGTCGGCCCCTCCAGTTCGGAGGCGGCGTTCTTCAGCTCCTGGCGAATGGCAATGCCCTGGGGGCAATGGCTTTCGCACCTCCCGCACCCCACGCAGTTGGAGGCGGCAGCGGATTTTCCGCGGAACGCCGTGCCCATCAGGTACTCCCGGAGGGCCGCTCCCCCGTTCTCCGTGTACTTCCGGTTATACGCCGCGAAGGTGCCGGGGATGTCCACCCCCTGGGGACAGGGCATACAGTAGCCGCAGCCCGTGCAGCCCACCTTCAGCTTCCCGTTGATGGCCGCCGCCACCCGCTGGAGCATCTCGCCGTCCTCCGGGGTCATGCAGCCCGCGTCCGCCTGGGAGGCGGTCTCCGTGTTCTCCAGGACCATCTCCACCGTGTTCATGCCGGACAGCACGCACGTCACCTCCGGCTGGTCCCACAGCCAGCGGAACGCCCACTGGGCCGGGGTATATTGGACCGGATAGGCGTCAAAAATAGCCTTGGCCTCCTCCGGCAGCATCCGCACCAGCTTGCCGCCCCGCAGGGGCTCCATGATGATCACCGGCAGGCCCTTCTCGTGGGCGTAGCGCAGGCCCCGCTCCCCCGCCTGGGTGTGGCGGTCCAGGTAGTTGTACTGAATCTGGCAGAAGTCCCAGTCGTAGGCGTCCACCAGGCGGCAGAAGGTGTCCGTACCGCCGTGGTAGGAGAAGCCCACCTGCCGGATGGCCCCGCTCCGCCGCTTCTCCTCCAGCCACTCCACGATACCCAGCCCCTTCAGCCGCTCCCAGGCGGCGGTGTCGCTGAGCATATGCATCAGGTAGTAGTCGATGTGGTCCGTCCGCAGGCGCTGGAGCTGCTCCGTGAAGCGCTTCTCCAGGGCCTCCCGGCTGCGGATCAGGTAGTGGGGCAGCTTGGTGGCGATGTTGACCCGGTCCCGGATGCCGTTCTTCTCCAGAATTTCCCCTAAGGCGGCCTCGCTGCCGGGGTAGACGTAGGCGGTGTCGAAGTAGTTGACGCCCCGCTCATAGGCGGCCATGACCACCCGCTCCGCCTCCGCCATGTCGATGCGGTTCCCGCTCCGGTGGAAGCGCATACAGCCCAGGCCCAGGATGGAGAGCTTGTTCCCGTAGCGGTCCGTCCGGTAGCGCATATGGTTCTCCGGCGGAGCGGCCTGGGGCTTGGCGGCGGCGGGAGCAAAGATGCGGACCACCGGCCCCTGGGGGCGCTGCTCCAGGCAGGCGGTGCAGCCGCCGTCCTTCAGGAACGACAGGGCTTCGCTGTCCGTATCCACCGTGGGGGTCCAGCCCCGGCCCTCGTCCACGTTCACGATGTGGACCCGGCAGGGCGCGCCGGTATAGTCCTTGCCCTCCAGGGTGTAGTCCGCGCAGAAGCGGCGGCCGCCCGGGGTCCGGCGCTGGGTGTCCGCCGCGCCGGGGAGGACCTCGCCGGTGAACCAGGAGGTCACGGCGTGGCCGGTGAAGGGCAGGCGGGTGGTGCGCTCCAGGGGCGTCCAGGTCCAGCCCCTGCCGGTGAGGGACACGTCCACGGACAGCACCAGGGACCGCCCCGCCAGGAACTCCCGGACCAGGGCCATGGCGTCGGCGTCATGGGACGGGGCGAAGCCGTGGCCCGCACCCTGGAGCACCGCCAGGCTGCACCGCCGGGGCGCGGCCTCCTCATAGGCCGCCGCGGCGCCCCGGGCGTAGTCCGGGTGGACCACCTCGTCCTTGTCCCCGTGGACGATGAGCACCGGGCCCCGGTAGGGCGCGATGGCGGCGAAGGGGTCCACGTCCAGCATGGTGGCGGCGTAGTCCCGCCCCAGGCGGACCGGGCCGCCGCCCAGCACCTCGGGGATGTTGGCCGGGTCGAAGCGGAAGAACAGCATCTTTCCCGCCCTGGCGTCGTCGGGGATGCACAGCGCCGGGTAGAACAGCACCAGCCGCTCCACCTGGTCCCCTAGCTCCGCCGCCGTAAGGGCGCTGACAAAGCCCCCCTGGCTGCACCCCATGAGGGTGAGGCGGCCGGGGTCGTTGCCGGGCAGGGACCGGGCGTACTGGATGACGGCCTTCAGGTCCTCCACCTCGGTGAGGACCGTCATGTCCACGGTGGCCCCGCCGCTCCTTCCGTGGAGGCATCCGCCGCAGAAGTCGAAGCAGTAGGCGGCGTAGCCCAGCTCCGCCAGCTGCTTGGCGTAGCCCTTGGTGCTGTCGCTGTTTGCCAAGAAGCCGTGGCTCACCACGGCGATGGGCAGGTTCTCCCCGCTCCCCCGGTACTCGGTGCCCCGGATGGTCAGGCCGCCCCGCTGGCATTGGAATTTCTTCGCATGGACAGACATTGGATCTCCTCCTGTCATTCGATTCGGTATCTCGCTGGTTTGATTATAGGCAACTTCCGCCCCAATGTCAATCCGCGGTAGCGCGTTCTTCCTCCGCGCACCGCCTGTGCGCGCCTGAGCAAGCTTGTGCGGCAAGCACAAAAAACATAGGGAAGTTTGGACTGCAGGCCCGTTTACTTCCCCCAGAAACGCGATATAATCCTCTCGTCAAGACAAAGAGCCGCCACGATACCGCGGCGGCAGACGATAGAAGGAGGAACAAACAATGAACACCATTTACACCATGAACCGCCTGGATTCCAGCGACTTCCTGCTGGTCAACTCCAACTACAGCGCCTACGCCGAGCTCCAGGGCAGCCGCAGCACCGACGGCCGCACCCCCTGGTATGAGCTGGGCCGGGTCTCCCTGGGCGAGAAGATCAAGCGCACTATCCTGCGGAAGTAATCAAATGTGTCAGATGGGCCCGCCGGGGTTTGACCCCGGCGGGCCCGAGACTGTCGAAAAAGGCCTGCGGCCTTTTCCGACAAAAGGATTCGCTGCGCTACGCGCCTCACCTGTGCGCCAAAGGCGCACAGATTCGACGCACGCTCCGCGCAAAGTGTTTTTTCCGACGTACACGCCGCCGGAAAAAACGATTACACTGGCTTTCGCGCCTGCGGGCGCGAAACTCTGCGAGGCTTTTTCGACACGCTGGGACCCGCCGGGGTTTGACCCCGGCGGGCCCTTTTTTTACCAGTCTTGAACAGGCAGCGCCCCGCGGAGCGTCCCCGCGCGTTTGGCATAAATTGTGCTTTGAATACAAAAAACAGCAGGAAGTTTGGATTGTATACCCATTTACTTCCATCTAAAACGCGCTATAATTAGATCATCAAAACAAAGAGCCGACGCGATACAGCGGCGGCGGACGATATAAGGAGGAACAAACAATGAACACCATCTACACCATGAACCGCATGAACTCCAACGACTTCCTGCTGGTCAACTCCAATTACAGCGCCTATGCCGAGCTCCAGAGCAGCCGCAGCGCCGACGGCCACACCCCCTGGTACGACCTGGGCCGGGTCTCCCTGGGCGAGAAGATCAAGCGCAGCATCCTGCGGAAGTAATCAAATAAGTATGACGGGACCGCCGGGGATTGACCCCGGCAGTCCCATTTTATCCGGCAGGCGCAGACCTTCCTTCTGTTATCTGTTGAACCATTCCCGCAGAGGAAGGGCATCCTGAAATTCAAACGCGGCCTCCAACCCCCTGCTGATCCGGCCGATCAGCCATCCGTTGACCAGGGCACAGAATATGGTGCCCAGTTTGACCCCTTCAAAATGCCCGAAGCCGAAGAAAGCAAATGAAAGCGCCACTCCCACCAGGCAGCTGCAACAGTCATAAACCGTTTTCACCCGGTCGATCCGGTAGCCGTACCTGGCCGAGATCTCTTTTACAAACAGCTCATACGCCTCCGGAGCGATATAGGTGTGAAACAGGAAGGACACGCCCACGGAGCAGAGCAGCATCCCCAGCACGTAGAAGGCGATTCGCCAGCCCGGTCCGCTGCCCGGCAGAGGCCGGAGCACCAGGATGGAGAGGTCCAGGACCATCCCATAGAAAACGGCGGTGACAAAGGAGAACAAATAGCTGAGCTTGCCCCGCCGCATCACAAGGACCAGCACAATCAGCAGGGCGGCCTGGAGCACATATTCGGCCATCCCGAAGGAGAACACGGGAAAGCTCTGTGAGATGCGGAGATGCAGGAGATAGGCCGGGGCAACCACCATGGAGATCCCCAGGTCGGCTTTCTCCATCATGGCCGTGCCGAAGGCCAGGATGATGATCCCCAGCAGATAGGCCAGCTCACTGAAGCACACTTTTTTCTGTTTCATAGGATTCTCCCATTTAGAGCAAGAGTGGAGCAGATGGAGCGGAGGACGGACGGCCGGTCCGCCTCCGCTTTTTCTTATGATACCACATCCTCCCGCCCATTGCAAGAAACGAAAGTCCTTGCATCCGGCGGCGGCATCCTGTAAAATAGAGGCAAGACGCGGTACGACGGTTCCGCTCCATGCAAGATTCGGAAAAACGACACAGGAGGACACCGATATGGAATTACAGGAAGCACTGGCACGGCTCAGTGAATTGCAGCGCAAGCAGTACGCCTACAACGCCGCCTCGTCGGCGCTGTTTCTGGACAGCGTCACCGTGGCCCCCAGGGACACCGCCGAAGGCCGGGGCGTGGCCCTGGGCATTCTGGCCGGAGAGCAGCACAAGCTCTTTGCCAACGAGGAGGTAGGAAAGCTTCTGGACTTCCTGGCGGAGCGGAAAGAGGAGCTCCCCCTCTCCCAGCGCCGCCAGGCGGAGGAGCTGAAGCGCAGCTACGACCAGCTCCGCCGCATCCCGGCGGAGGAGTATATGGCCTACACGATGCTGACCAACGAGGCCAGCGACGTGTGGCACCGTGCCAAGGAGCGCAGCGACTTCTCCCTGTTCCAGCCGGTGCTGGAGAAGCTGGTGGCGTTCAATCAAAAATTCGCCGGGTACTACGACAGCACCAAGGCCCCCTACGACGCCCTGCTGAACGAGTACGAGCGGGGCACGGACATGGCGTATCTGGACAAATTCTTCGCCGCCCTGCGGGAGCGCATCGTGCCCGTCATCCGGGCCATCGGGGAGAAGGAGCAGCCGGACGACAGTTTTCTGCACCAGTGCTACCCCATCGAGGGGCAGAAGAAGCTGTCTGACTATCTGATGGAGGTCATGGGCCTGGACCGGGCCCACTGCGGCATCGGGGAGACGGAGCACCCCTTCACTCTGGACTTCAACAACAAGGACGTGCGCATCACCACCAACTACGATGAGCACAACCTGAGCTTCTCCATGTACTCGGTGATCCACGAGGGCGGCCACGCCCGCCACGCTCTGGGTGTCAGCGACGAGCTCCAGTACACCTGTCTGACCGGGGCGTCCATGGGCGTCTGCGAGAGCCAGTCCCGGTTCTATGAGAACTATATCGGCCGGTCCCTGCCCTTTGTGGAGGCGGTGTTCCCCAAGCTGCGGGAGCTGTTCCCGGAGCAGTTGAAGAACGTGACGGCGGAGCAGTTCTATCGGGCGGTGAACAAGGCCCAGCCGTCCCTCATCCGTACGGAGGCGGACGAGCTGACCTATCCGCTGCACATCATGGTCCGATACGAGATCGAGAAGCAGCTCATCGGCGGGACCCTGGCGGTGAAGGACGTGCCTGAAACCTGGAACCGGCTGTACAAGGAGTATCTGGGGGTAGACGTGCCCGACGACCGTCGGGGCTGTCTCCAGGACTCCCACTGGTCCGGCGGGTCCTTCGGGTATTTCCCGTCCTACGCCCTGGGGAGCGCCTACGGCGCTCAGATGCTGCGGAACATGGAGGCGGACATGGACGTGTGGGGCTCCGTCGGACGGGGCGACCTCAGCGGGGTCACCGCCTGGCTGCGGGAAAAGGTTCAAAGGTACGGCGGGCTCCTGGAGCCCGCAGACCTTGTGGAGAACGCCTGCGGGGCGTTCGATCAGTCCGTCTATGCGGATTACCTCGTAGAGAAGTATTCTGCGCTGTACGGGCTGTGAGGGGGCTCCGCCCCCACCGGGATTGATAGGCACCCCCGATGGGTGCTCCCTGGGGTTACTTTTCCCTTGCAGGAAAAGTAACCAAAAGTGCACTCAAGAAAACCAGGAATGGTTTTCTTGAGAATCTTTCCTTATTATTTATTTAGTTTTGCGCTCGCCCTGTGGTTGGTCTGGTCTAAACCGAGCTGGGTCCCGTGTATGGGGCGAAGCGGCTGTGGGGAGTATGTCCCCAAGGAGATCCTGCTGCGGCGCAAGTTTCGCCGCTTTGGGCGGCGAAACCGAAACATTGGGTGCGCTGGTCGTTTTTATGTTGTCCGACTGCGTCCTGCTCCGTTCCACTACGCATAGGACAGATTCCCGTCTACGGCCCAAATAGAACCGCGCCATCAATTGCGTAGTGGAACGGAGCAACCAGCAGTAAGAATAGGGACCCAGAGAAAGCACTCCCGATGAATGCTTTCTCTGGGTCCTTCCTACGGAAAACTATCGCAAACGTCCTTCCCACACGGAGGGGATTCTCAAGGGGGCCAAAGCCCCCTTGAGCAATTTTTTGGTTACTTTTTGTTTGCACAAAAAGTAACCCAGGGTCAGCAGGGACCGGCAGGTCCCTACCCGGACTGGCTAGGGGCCGGAGGCCCCTCCCCTGCGCACCCCAGCCGCTGTCCCATTTTCACCGGGACTTCCTCCCCCTGGGCGGCGGCAATGTCCGCCGATAATTCCAGCCTGCCCTCCTCCACGAGGAGGGCTATGGTGCTGCCGCCGTAAAGGAACATGCCTTTCTCCTCTCCCCGCTCCACCCGGCCGGAACCGGGACGGTTCCATATCTTTCCCACCAGCATGGCCCCTACCTCCACCTGGGTGACGGTACCAAAGTGGTCCGTGGCCAGGGGGGTGTACTCCCGGCAGTTCTGTACGAACACCGGGTACCGCTCCAGGGCGATGGGCCGCACCGTGTGGAGCACGCCGGGCAGAAAGGTGCTCTCCCCCCTGGTGCCGCCGTCCGGCCAGCAGTAGCGGTGGTAGTGGTCCACGCAGAGACGGAACACCAGGCACAGCCCGCCCCGGTAGCGGTCCGCCAGGCTGTCCCCGCCCAGCAGCGACGAGACTGTATAGGCGCTCTGCTTCACAGGGATGAGCGTCCCGTCCCGGATGGGATACACCCGCAGCAGGCCGTCACAGGGGGCGACGAGGGCCGACGGGTCCCGGTCGATGGGGCGGAGCTCCGGCCTGATCTCCCGGGTGAAGAAGTCGTTGAAGCTCTTGAACTCCCGCTGTTGGTACTCGCTCAGGTCGATGTTGTGGCGGCGGACAAAGGGACCCACCAGGAGGCGGGAGGCCTTGGCGTCCAGGAACCGCCCGCACAGGCGGGACAGGCCCCGGCTGCACAGCGGTCTCAGCAGCAACCGGCCGGGGGCCGTATGGTAGAGGAAGCGCAGCGCGGCGCTCTCCTGATGGTTTCTCGTCAGCATCGCAGCAGCTTCCCCACCAGCATCAGCAGGAACTCCACCGCGCCGATGCCCACCATGATGAGGACGCCCCGGAGCCCCGGCTTTTTGACCCGGAAGGGCAGCAGGAACGCCAGGCCCACAAAGACCGCTGTGGCGAAGTACATGGGCGTCACGTCGTTGGGGGTGATGTACTGCACCAGCAGGATGCAGGGGAAGATCAGCGCCGTGGCCGTCACCGGCAGGCCGGTGTAGTAGGTCATGGCCCCGCCTTCGGTGCGCTGGCGCTGCTCCTCGGTGACGTTGAACCAGGCCAATCGGATCAGGGCCGCCAGGATGTACAGGATCAGCACCCCCGCCAGGGCGAACTCGATGGCCTTCCGGCAAGGGTGGCCCAGCCGCTCCCCCGCCAGGTCCATCAGCGGCGAGCGGTGGAGCATGGCAAGGCCGATGGCCGCCGGCAGCACCCCGAAGGCCACCAGGTCCGACAGGGAGTCGATCTGCACGCCGAAGGCCTGGGCCTCCGGCGTCCGGTCCTTCTTGGTCCGGGCCACCCTGCCGTCGAAGGCGTCGCAGAGGCCGGAGAACAGGAGAAAGAAGGTGCCGAAATAGGGGTGGCCCTGGCCGCTGAGGGCCACCAGGATGCCGAACCCCGCCGAGGCCAGGGACAGGTAGGTCAGGATCACGGTATAGTCGTAGATGCCGATCATGCGATACCTCCCCTCTTTCTGCGGCGCAGCCAGCCCGCCAGTGTCACGGCTCCGCACAGGAGCACACAGGTGTAGAAGGAAACCGAGCGGTTCAGCAGCTCAAAGTTCACCACCCGCTCCGGGGACATGAGGCTGCCGAAGCCGTCCAGCATCAGGTAGTCGGACACCCCCATGGCGCCGGGGATGGGGACCGTGTTGGAGCCGATGACCGTACAGCACTGCACGGCCCAGACCCGCACCGCGTCCCTTGCCGCGCCGCCCCCCGCCAGGAACACGCAGAGGGACACCGAGATCACCGAGGCCCGCTGGAGCAGGTTGCAGAGGAACGCCCGGAGCAGCATCCCCCGGTGGCCGCCGATCATCCCGGCGTACCGGGCGTACTCCGCCATGTGCTCCGCCAGGCGCTGCTGCTTCTGCTCCTCCCGCTTCAGGAGGCGGAGGCGGCAGAGAAGGTGAAGGCACTTGGCGCAGATGGCGTGGAGCACCGCGCCCCTGGTGAGGAGCAGCAGGAACACAGCCGCCAGGGCGATCTGGGCGGCGAAGCCCAGGCCGATGAGCAGCCGGGACAGGGGTCCGAAGGACAGGAAGATCCCCGGCTGGAGCACCAGCGTCCCCAGCCCCAGGGCCAGGATGGCGGCGGTGTACATGGTCAGGTTCACCAGCAGGGCCACGGCGGCCACGGACACCGGGATGCCGTCCTTCACCATGAAGTAGGCGCAGGCGGGCTGTCCGCCGGTGGCGGAGGGGGTGATGGCGGAGAAGTAGATATCCGAGGCGGAGTAGAGGAACCCCCGCCGGTGGCCGGTGGGGTAGCCGAAGGCCCGGCACACGGAGAGTACCGCCTCGCCCTCGAAGAGGACGAAGCCCAGCATCCCCGCCCCCGCCGCCGCCAGCCAGGGGGCCGAGAGGCCGGAGACGTAGGAGAGAAAGGCCGGGAGGGTCAGCGCGCCGGACTGGGACGCCACCGCGCCGATGGTGGCGGCGGCGATGGCCAGAAAGAGCAGGGACCAGAGCAGCTTGCTCTTGGGGGTCTGCGGGGTTTGATCCATAGGGAATCTCCAATCGGGGTCAGGATTTTTTTCGGGAAAGGCGGGCCTCCAGCCGCTCCAGAGCGGCGGCGGCGTGGGTCCGCCGGGCCAGGGCCAACCCCAGCTCCGCCGCCAGGACGCCGCCCAGGATATCCACCGCCACGTGCTGCTTCACCAGCACCACGGAGGCGAACACCAGAAGGGTGAAGGCGAGGCTGGCCCAGACGTACCACCGCCCCACCCTTTTCAGCTCCAGCGCGCCCCGGAAGCAGAGCCAGCTCTCCATGCAGTGGATGGAGGGGAACAGGTTGTCCGGGGCGTCCAGGCGGTAGACCAGGGCGGTGAGGCCGTTCCACAGGCCGCCGGAGGACACGTTCCCCCGGACCATGGTGGTGGGCAGCAGCAGGAACGCCGCCATGCAGAGGAGCTTGGCCGCCACGCCGCCTGAGAGGATGCGGAAGCACAGCCCCCGGCTGTCTCTGGCCACGAGGACATAGCCCACGATCCACTGGAGATAGGCCAGCAGGTACACCGCGATAAAGGCCGGGACGAATGGGATGGCGGCGTCAAGTGGCAGGGACAGCTCCCAGTGGACCAGGTGCCGGGTGATGGGCCGGGTCACGTAATAGGCCAAAAAATTCGCGCATACCAGCGCCACCAGCGGTATGCGCGAATAGACAGGGAGTATCGTATCAAATGGATGTTTTTCTCTCACGGACAGGCTCCTCATTCTTTTTCTTGAAAGAAAAAGAATCAAAAAGAACTTTACTTTCGCTCTCAAAGCGCTGCGATACCTGCATTTTCCGCACGGTAACGAAGTTCACTTCTGGAATAGTATTCGCTTGGGTACAGGGGGATCGCGTCACGGTTTCCCGTGACGCGGAGACGGCCGCTGGCGGCCGTCTCCCGGGTTCCGCTCTCCCGCGCGATGTGGGAGAGCGCTGGAAGATATTGTTATTCTACCACAGTTCCGCCGGTTCGTAAAGAGCATGGACTTTAAGATTGGTTTAAGGAATCCTTAAGTTTTTCCCCGCCAGCTCTCCGGCGGGCCCATGTAGGATTCCGCCAGGGGCCGGTCCGCCGGGTACAGCTCGATCCGCTCCAGGACCACCCCCGGCTCCCCGGCGCAGATGCAGAGGTCGTTGCGGCCCCGCCGGACCTGGACGGGACAGAGGACGGTGTGCTCATTCCGCAGCACGTCCCTGCCCCACTCCTCGCCGCCGTCGCCCACGCGGTAGGCGCCGGACACGGCGTACACCGTCCGCCGCGCCTCCCCGTTCAGGGCCACGGCGAAGGCCATGCGCCCGCCCCGCCGGGCGGGGTTCCGGGCCAGCAGGCGGAGCGCCAAGGTGTACGTCCCCTCCCCCTCCGCCAGGAATGCGTAGTGCAGATACGGCGGCTCCGCCGATTGGGTCCAGTCCACGGCGGCGGGGAGCGCCTTTACCCCGTCCCCGGCGCGGCCCAGGTCCGGGATGACCGCGAAGCCGCCCTCCGGCGCGTCCCGCTTGTCCAGGTAGTGGGCCGCGTCCATGGCCACATAGCCCCGCCGCTCCAGGAACACCCCGGCGGGCAGGTCCTCCGGCGGCACATCGGCCAACACCTCCACCACCGAGCGGGTGCGCTGGCCGCCGGCGAAGGCGATCTCCACACGGACGGTGGCCGTGTCCCCGACAGGGAGCCGGTCCCGGCGGCAGGCCAGGACCACGCCGGCCCGGCCGCTCTCCCGGGCGGACACCCTCTCCTCGGCGGGGGAACAGGTCAGCCAGTCCCGGTCGGAGGACACCTGATAGGTGAAGTCCTCGCTGCCCCGGCAGTCGATGTCCAGCACGGCCTCGTCCACGCCCGGGTGCAGGAAGTCGTCACAGACCAGCGGGCCCTTATCCTGCCAGTGCTGCCCCAGGTGGAACGTGTCGCTGCCCCGGACGCTGACCAGGGACTTGGGGCCTGGGATGGGCGTCACCTCCCACACCGTGGGGTAGCCCCAGTCGTGGCCGTCCCAGGTGCGGAAGTCCATGTGGATGGATGCCAGTATGTGGTCCCACTTGCCCCCGGCCAGGGCGTGGTACGCCTCCACCAGCTCCCGGTCCCGGCGGATGCGTTCCTTCACGCTGGCACCGAGGCCGTTGGCGGCCACGGCGCCACGGCGGGCCAGGGCGTGGTTCCACCCCGCCTCCACGTGGAGCTGGACCAGGTTGGCGGTGAGCAGGGCGGGATAACCCGCCATGCCCCAGTAGGAGGTCCGCCGCTCCGGCCGGACCTCCCGGCCCAGGGCCTCCGCCAGCTCCGCCAGGTCTTGGGCCGTTTGCCAGACCCGCTCCCCCTCCCGCCAGTGGATGGGGTGGTACACCTCCGGGTCCAGGGCCTCGGGCCGCCGGAGGGCGTTCAGGCGGCTCCAGCCGGTCATGAGGGCCGCCGCCCGCCCGTTGGCCTCCCCGGTGAGGCCGAACTGCTGGGCCGTCCACCGCCGGGTGAACGCTCCCGTTCGGCCTGGGGCGGCGCTGCCCCAGGCGTCGAAGTCGTAGGCCAGGGCCAGGAAATAGCTCAATGGGAACTCCGCTCCCTTCAGGTCCCCCACGTTGACGATCCACATCTCCCGGACGCCGTGGTCCCAGGCCTGGGTCATCTGCTCCCAGACCTTGGCCAGGGGGTTGCCGTTCAGCCACTCGTAGCTGATGGGCCCGCCGTGGTAGTCGAAGTGGTAGTACATGCCGTAGCCGCCTGGGTGAGGCGGGGCGGCGGGGTCCGGCAGGGTGCGGGTGTTGCCGAAGTTGTCGTCGCTGAGGAGGAAGATCACGTCCTCCAGCTCCTCCCAGTCCCGGAGGCCGGGGCAGGTCTCGTCGCCGTAGTAGAACTCCTCCACCTCCTTGTAGATGGCCAGCATCCGGGGCACCCGCTCCAGCTCCGGGTCCACGTGGGTGCGGAGCAGCTCATGCTGGGCCAGGACCGCCTTCTTCAGCACGCCCACGTTGTCGGCCATGGTGGCGTCCTCGCTGAGGAGCTTGGAGTCGTCCTCCCCCCGCATCCCGATGGTGTATACGTTCTCAAATCCCTTGTTCCGCTCCAGGCCGCCGGCCCAGAAGGCGGTGATGGCCTGGCTGTTGGTGACAAAGCTCCAGGCCGGGTCCGTGCCGTAGTCCCGCCAGACCCGCTTCCACTCTTCCCCCGCCCTGCACAGGGGCTCGTGGTGGGAGGTGCCCATGACCACGCCGTACAGGTCCGCCAGCCGGGCGGCCTCCAGACCGGGGCCCTCCTCAGAGAACACGGTCCGCCACATGGCGGGCCACAGGTAGTTGCCCCGCAGCCGCAGCAGCAGGAGGAAGATCTGCTCGTAGGCTTTGGCGTTGACGCCGCCGAACCTGTCCAGGCACCAGTTGCCGAAGGCGGGCCACTCGTCGTTGATGAAGAACCCCCGGTAGCGCACCGACGGCTCCTTTGTCACCTCCCGGACCGGCAGGTCCAGCACCACCGTCTCCCGCCGCAGGGGCGTCACGTCCCCCCAGTACACCAGGGGCGAGACGCCGCAGAGCTCCGAGAGGTGCAGCAGGCCGTAGATGGTGCCCCGCTTGTCGCTGCCCGCGATGAGCAGCACCCGCTCCGCCCCCAGCTCCGGCAGGGGCCGGTCCAGCACCTGGGTCAGCCACACCTCCCGCTTCCCCGCCACGTCCGCCAGGGACACCAGCCCCGCCGCCTCCAGCTTCTCCAGCAGCGGGCTCCGGCCCGCCGTAGCGGCCAGGACCAGGGTGGGCCCAGCGCAGTCCTCCGCCCCGGTCCGAAGGGCGCAGCGCCGCCCCGTCACCAGTTCCAGGTCCTCCCGCACCTGGGCGCAGATGCGCTTTACCCCCTCCCAGGCGGCGTCCTCCGCCAGCAGCTGGGCAAGGGCCCCGTTCTCCAGCACGGGGAACCGCGTCAACAGTTCTTTCATACAGGCTCCCTTCCCGGCGGGCTTCCGCCGGAGTCAGATTGATGGAACGATGATACCACACCTTCCCGGAAAAAGGAAGTCATTTTCAGCCTGCGGGGAACGGCAAAGAATTCCGAATGAAGCGTATTGCAAAAACAAGCTTGCGGCGGGCGGGGAAATGTGGTATACTGGACTTACAGACCACCCCACCATAAAATTACCACCGCCGGAGAAGAAGAAAGGAGAGGACCGCTATGACCGCCCAGGAGGCCATCCGAGAGCTCCAGAACATCAAGAACTACTGCACCGCCAGCGCCCTGCCCGCGCTGGACTACGCCATCGCCGTCCTGACAGAGAAGAGAGAGCAGGAGGAGAAGACGGAGGACAAGTGACCGGCATCCCCTTCCCCGGCGCGGTATCTCCGCGCCGGGGTTTTTCTCCCTTTTTTCACCTTTTTTGCACAGGATTCTTGACAAACCGTCTGTATCGTGGTACGATGGCGCCTGACGATAGAGGCGCGGAGGCCAAGAGTACCTCCCCACTGGGCCAGGCAGCCGTGGGGCGGGAAAGGGGCCGCCGCCGAAGCGGAGGGGGCGTGCCTGAGCTCCGGCCGCTGGGCCGCGGGACAACATCCCGCGGACTGTCACGACCTGTGGAGCGCTATTCGTCGGCAGTGATATGTTTCGTCATGTCATCCCATGGGTCCTCTGTCGGGGGCGCATGGGAGTTTTTTTCGCCTCCGGCATTTCCAGCGCAGCAGATCAAAAAATTTTTAGGAGGAATGCAATCATGTACGCAACCGTATGGGCGCTGCTGCCGCCCATCATCGCCATCGCCCTGGCCCTGATCACCAAGGAGGTCTACTCCTCCCTCTTCATCGGCATCCTGGTGGGAGGCGTTCTCTACGCCGTGCCCGGCGCGGGGAGCGTAGGCGCCGCCTTTGAGGGCACCCTCATGCACGTCTTCAGCGACGGCGTGGCCGGGGTCCTGTCCGACGCCTACAACGTGGGCATCCTGGTGTTCCTGGTGATCCTGGGCGCCATGGTGTGCCTGATGAACAAGGCCGGCGGCTCCGCCGCCTTTGGCCGCTGGGCCGCCAACAACATCAAGACCCGCGTGGGCGCACAGCTGGCCACCGTGGTCCTGGGCGTGCTCATCTTCATCGACGACTACTTCAACTGCCTGACCGTGGGCTCCGTCATGCGGCCCCTCACGGACAAGCATCGGGTATCCCGGGCCAAGCTGGCCTACCTCATCGACGCCACCGCCGCGCCGGTGTGCATCATCGCCCCCGTCAGCTCCTGGGCCGCCGCCGTGGCCAGCTACGCCGAGGACGGCCAGGGCCTGATGCTCTTCATCCGGGCCATCCCCTACAACTTCTACGCCCTTTTCACCGTCGTCATGATGGTGGGCATGATCCTCATGAAGGTGGAGTTCGGCTCCATGGCCAAGCATGAGAAGAACGCCCAGGAGACCGGGGATCTGTTCTCCGGGGCCAACCCCTACACCGGTGTGGAGGACGAGGAGAAGGCCGCCAAGGGCAAGGTCGTGGACCTGGTGGTGCCCATCGCGGTGCTGATCGTGTGCTGCATCATCGGCATGCTCTACTCCGGCAACTTCTTCCTGGCGGGGGACGAAGGCTACATGAACGTGGTCACCGCCTTCTCCAACTCCGACGCCTCCGTGGGCCTGATGCTGGGCTCCGCCGTGGGCCTGGTCATCACCATGCTCTTCTACCTCTGCCGCCGGGTGTTGTCCTTCAAGGACATGATGGACGCCATCCCCGAGGGCTTCAAGGCCATGGTGCCCGCCATCCTGATCCTGACCTTTGCCTGGACCCTGAAGACCATGACCGACTCCCTGGGGGCCGCCGAGTTCGTCAAGGGCGTGGTGAAGGGCTCCGCCGGGGCGTTCCACGCCTTCCTTCCCGCCCTGGTGTTCCTGGTGGGCTGCCTGCTGGCCTTCGCCACCGGCACCAGCTGGGGCACCTTCGGCATCCTCATCCCCATCACCCAGGAGGTATTTCCCGCCGACAACCCCCTGAGCATCATCTGCATCGCCGCCTGCATGGCCGGGGCCGTCTGCGGCGACCACTGCTCCCCCATCTCCGACACCACCATCATGGCCTCCGCCGGCGCCCAGTGCGACCACGTGAACCATGTGTCCACGCAGCTCCCCTACGCGGTGACCTGCGCGGCGATCTCCTTTGTCAGTTACATCCTGGCGGGTGTGCTGGCCTCTGTGGGCATCCCCGGCGTCATCATGCTCCCCGTGGGGGCGCTGATGGTCCTCGGCTGCCTGGTGGTTATCAAAAAGCGGCAGGCCGCTTAACCACCTTCCTTTTTAAGCTCTCGGGGCTCGCCGCCCCGGGGGCTTTTTTGCACCCCTGGGGGTGCACCGGTGTGACTTTTTGCCCGTGCAAAAAGTCACCAAAAACACGCTCAAGAAAACCAGGGATGGTTTTCTTGAGAATCTTTCCTTCATTTTTTGTTTATGTTTGCGCTCCCCCTTTGGTTGGTTTGGTCTAAACTGTTCTTGCTCCCGTGTATGAGGCGTTGCGGCTACCCTAGTATGTCCCCAAGGAGATGGAAGCGCTGGTGCGGGGGCTCATTGGGTGCGTTGGTCGTTTTTTGCTTGTCCGACTGCCGGTTGCTCCGTTCCACTACGCAATTGAAGGATTTCCGTATACGGCTCGGGACTGACTGCGTTCTGCTCCGTTCCACTACGCACAGGACAGATTTCCGTCTACGGACCCGACAAGAACCGCGCCCTCAATTGCGTAGTGGAACGGAGCAACCGGCAGTCGGAATACGGCAAAAAAGCAGCACCCCCGATGAATGCTTTCTCTGGCTCCTAGTCTCACCAACCATCTGCCCTTAACCGTTCTCCCCGGGGATTCTTAAGGGGCCCCAGCCCCTTAAGCAATTTTTTGGTTACTTTTTGTTTGCACAAAAAGTAACCCAGGGTGCGCAGGGACCGCCAGGTCCCTACCATTCCCCCCAGGGGCCGGAGGCCCCTTACCCCCCTTCTATTTGGAAGAATAATAAAAAAATGGATAGGTTTTGTTATCACAAACCCTATCCATTTTTTGCGTCCGCCCCGCCGGGGGCGGACGCAAGGTCCAATACCACGCAGCCGCCGCGTATCTCCTTGAGCCGTTCGGCATCCAGGACGAGGGCGGGTACTGTGTTGAAAATCAAATCAAACTCCCCCAGCTTTCCGGTGAGCTGGCCGGTGTGTACCGCTTTGCAGCTCCAGGCGTCGATCCACGCCAGGTCGCTGTACCGCCGGGCCGCCACTGTCACGCGGGCCCCCAGGGAGCTCAGCCGCGCCGCCAGCAGCCGCCCGATGCGGCCGTACCCGATCACCAGGCACTTGCTGTTGTGGAGTGTCCGGTCCGTCTCCTCCATGGCCAGCCGCAGCGCCCCCTCGGCGGTGGGGATCGCGTTGGCTACCTGCAGCTCCTCCCGGTCGTAGTAGTCCAGCATGGTCAGGCCAAAGTCCGCCATCAGCCGGGGCGACAGCTCCTTGGTCATGCCCCCCAGCAGCAGCTGGTGGTACCGCAGCCGGGGCCACAGCCGGTCTGCGGCCAGCTCCGTGTCTGTCAGCGGCAGGTTCAGTTTCCCCAGCCGGCACACCGGCAATGGAAAAATCAGCATCTCCGCCTGCAGCGCCTGGTTCAGCGGCGCGGGCGCGGGCGCCTCGCCCCGCTCCAGGCCCCAGGTGGAGACCTCCCAGCCGTCCGCCAGCAGCAGCTCCGCCAGACACACCTGCCGCTGGTCGCCGCCCAGGATGGCGACCGTTCGTTTCATACACATCCCCCCTCGCTCTCATGATATGCGGCGGGACGGGCGGAGGGCAGTGCCAGAGCATGGAACAAAAGAGCCGCGCCGGAAAACCGGCGCGGCTCTGGGCCCGTTATGTAATTTCCGGCAGCGCCATCAGGATCTGCTCCAGTCTGGCGTAATTCCCGTGGGGATACCGCTCAATGGGGACGTTCTGGGGGTTCTCGATGTAGTCCGTCACCAGCCACGCGCTGATGCCCACGTCCATGGCCGCCATGTCGTCGATGGGGTTGTTGCCGATCATCAGGCAGTTCTCCCCCGGGATGCCCGTGGCGTCCAGGATGTCCGTGTAGTAGGCCGTGTTGGGCTTGCTGTGGCGGCAGTTCTCATAGCTGGTGATGTAGTCGAAGTCGCCGCCGCTGAGCCCCACCCAGGCCAGCCGGGTCTCCACCGCCACCCGGGGAAAGATGGGCGTGGTGGCCAGGATCACCTGATACCCCCGCCGCCGCAGGGAGCGGATCAGATCGCTGCGGTCCGCGTCCTCCCGCAGGATGCTGCGCACCTTGTCGAAGTCCGTGAGATAGAAGTCCTCCAGGTGGGTCTCCAGGCTGAGGGCCTGGATGCCCAGGTCGTGGGTGAACACCTCCCAGAAGAGCTGCCGGTTGGTGACCCTCCCGTCGTTGGCCACCATGGCGTTGGTGCCCCGCCAGACGGCCTTGACCAGCGTCTCCCCGTCGAAGCCCAGAGGCGTCATGTGGTGGACCAGAGCGGCGAAATAAGCCCGGATAAAGTCGTCCTGGAAGAAGGGGATCAGCGTTCCGTCCAGGTCGAAAAGAATGGTATCCAGCATATTTCTCATCTCCGTCGGTTGGATTGAGGGAATTATATCAAATTCTCCAGGAAATAGCAAGGCTTTCGTGTGACATTTTTACAAGAAGGGAGAGGCAAACGCCTCTCCCTTCTGTATATTGCGGTGAATATGCAGTTATCCCCTGGATGGGGCGACCCGCGCCCCGCCCCGGTGGGGCACGGCCTGCCACTGCTTGGTGTCCCAAAAGAGGGAGATGACCTGCAGCGGCAGGAAGGAGAACAGGAACACCGGGAACAGGGCCGCGGCGGCGGTCATGCCCCGCAGGCGATAGCCGCCCAGCAGGCACAGCGCCGCCCCCAGGACCACGCCTCCGGCCCAGGCCAGGCACATGCTGCCCAGGCACACCGTCACGCCCGCCATATCCCCGGTGAGGACCCCGGCCAGGAGGCTCCCCGCCAGCAGCAGCGCGGACACCGAGCCGGTGAAGGGCGCCAGCAGGAACATGGTCATATCCCAGCGGAGCCGGGGCGCGGGGCTGTCCTTCCGCCACAGCGGGACCAGGCGGCGCTTGGCCACCTGCATCACGCCGCTGCACCAGCGTCGGCGCTGGCGGAGGGACAGGCGGAAGTCCGTGGGCTCCTCGTCGTAGTTGACGGCCTCCCGCACCCACTCCACCTGATAGCCCGCCTGGGCCAGCTGGGCGGCGAACTCCGCATCCTCCGCGATGGTGGCGGTGTTCCAGCCGCCCAGGCGCTCCAGCACCTCCCGGCGGACGGCGAAGCCGCTGCCCACCAGCTTGGCGGAGAGGCCCAGGGCCGCCCGTGGGCGGTTCCAGATCAGGTCGAAGAGGGCGTTATAGAGGGCGTAGCATCCGGCCACCGGGGCGGCGGTGGGATTGGCCGCCGCCATGCGGGATTTGCACACCATGGCCCCGGCGGCGAAGGCGTCGTTCATCCGGGCCAGGTAGTCCGGGGACAGGGTGTTGTCCGCGTCCAGCACCAGGAAGGCGTCGTAGCCCTTGGGCAAAAGCTGGGTAAAAGCCTGATGGAGGGCGTCGCCCTTGCTGCGGACGGGGCCCAGGCAGTGGATGATATGGGCCCCGGCGGAGGCCGCGGCGGCCTCGGTGAAGTCGGTGCAGTTGTTGGGGACCACGTACACGTCTGCCAGCTCCTGCGGGTAGCGCTGGTTCCGGACGCTGTACACCAGGTCGGCGATGACGGCCTCCTCGTTCCGGGCGGCCACCACCACGGCAAAGCGGGTCTTTGGGGCGGCCCTGGGATACCGGGGCCGCCGGCGCAGCAGCCCCGCGATCACCACGGCGGCGAAATAGACGGTAAAGAGCTTCAAGCTAAGCGACAGCGCAAAAAAGACAGTATCCAAGGCCTCCATAGACGGCTCCTTTCTGACAGCGGTCCGCGCACGGCCTGCCAGCCGCAGGCCGCGGCGGCCGCTGTTGGGTGGGATGTCTTGCATACTATCAGACGATTTTTAATTTCAAAGGGGGGAAATATTTAAGATTCCCTTAAAATGGGGGTGGGGGGCTCCGCCCCCACCGGGGCTGATGCGCACCCCCGGACGGGGCGCCCCCTGGGTTACTTTTCCCCCGTGGGAAAAGTAACCAAAAGCACGTTTAAGAAAACCAGGAATGGTTTTCTTAAAAATCTTTCCTTATTTTTTTGTTTAGTTTTGCGCTCCCCCGTTGGTCTGTCCGGTCTAAACTGTTCTTGCTCCCGTGTATAGGATTCTGCGGCTGTTTCAGTATGTCCCCAAGGAGATCCTGCTGCGGCGCAAGTTTCGCCGCTTGGGGCGGCGAAACCGAAACATTGGCTTCGCTGGTCGCTTTTACGTTGTCCGACTGCGTCCTGCTCCGTTCCACTACGCACAGGACAGATTTCCGTCTACGGACTCGACAAGCACCGCTCCCTCAATTGCGTAGTGGAACGGAGCAACCAGCAGTAAGAATACGGAAAAGCAACACAGCAGTACCGATGAAGGCTTTCTCTGGGTTCTACCCACCACCCATCTGCCCTTAACGTCCTATCCAAACAGCAGGGATTCTTAAGGGGGCGCGAGCCCCCTTAAGCAACTTTTTGGTTACTTTTTGTTTGCACAAAAAGTAACCCAGGGTGCCGGCAGGCACTAAAACATATTTTAAGAGGTGGTAGGGGCCGGAGGCCCCTACAGATTGGCACTTAGATTTTCGTCGGGGCCATCGAGGCCCCTCCAAAAATTTAACAGTTGCGCCTGCGGCGCACCTGTTGTGGGGGCTGCCGCCCCCGCTTCCGCTCCCCTGCAAGGGGGACGAAAGGAACGCCGTCCGCCGGGACGGGACCCGGCGGACGGCAAAATTTAATATTTTTGAATATCTTCGAGGTCGATGATAAAAACGACCGCGCCGCCGACGTGCATCTGCACCGGCATCACCGGGATCGACGGCGTGGGGCTCCCCGCCGAGATCGACAGGTTGGTGTATGTCATCTCCTTCCGCCGTCCGGCGCACTGCTTGATGATGTCCAGCGCACCTTGCATCCGCCCCGCTTCCACGCCGATCATGACCGTTACGCTGCGCTTCTTTAAAAAGCCGCCCGTGGAGCTCAGGACCGTTGCAAAGAAACCGTTGTGGTTCAGTTCATCCACGGTGTCCATGTAGTCGTCGCCCTGGATGACCGCCAGGATCAGCTTCTGCTTCCCCGCTTCTTTCGCCATGCAACATCACCTCTTTCATGTAGTAGGCCCCCGGCCTCTGCCTCTATTATAGCAGACTGGAGGAATTTTGCAAGCCCGATTTACCTCTCCTGCAAAGTTCCCTCCCCCAGCCGCTCCCGCAACATGGCGATCTCCTTCCCGTGCCCCGCGTCGTCCGTGGGCGTCTCCAGAATGAACGGCAGGTCCTTCAGCGCCGGGTGGGTGATGACCCGCAGAATGGCCTCCGTGCCGAGGGTCCCCTCCCCGATGAGGGCGTGGCGGTCCTTCCGGGCCCCCGGCGGGTTCAGGCTGTCGTTGATGTGGACCGCCAGCAGCCGCTCCAGTCCCACCACCCGGTCAAACTCTTCCAGCACCCCGTCCAGGTCGTGTACGATGTCGTACCCGGCGTCGGATACGTGGCAGGTGTCCAGGCAGACCCCCAGCCTCTCCCGGCAGTCCGCCAGGTCCAGGATCAGGCGCAGGTCCTCGAACCGGCCCCCCACCTCGCTGCCCTTGCCGGCCATAGTCTCCAGCAGGACCGTGGTGTGGACCTCCGGCCCCACCACCCGGTCCAGCATCCCCGCGATGAGGCGGCAGCCGGTTTCCAGGCCCTGCCCCACGTGGCTGCCGGGGTGGAAGTTGTAGTAGTTCCCCGGCAGGTGCTCCATGAGGGCCAGGTCCTCCCGCATCATCCGCTCCGCCAGCTCCCGGATGCCCTCATCCTTGGAGCAGGGGTTCATGATGTAGGGCGCGTGGGCCACGATGGGCCCGAAGCCCTCCTCCGCCAGCAGGGCCCGCAGCTTCCCCAGGTCCGCCGGGTCGATGGCCTTGGCCCTGGCTCCCCGGGGATTGCGGACAAAGCACTGGAAGGTGTTGGCGCCGATCTTCAGCGCCGCCTTTCCCATTTTATAAAAGCCTCCGGCGGAGGACAGATGGGCACCCAAATACGTCATAGCAGTTTCTCCTTCGTGTACGCCAGCAGCATGGCCCGGTCGTTGGGCAGCTCCCCGTCCATGACCAGCTCCAGCAATTCCTCCAGGCACTTCCCCACTGCCGGGCCCTGGAGTCCAAGGTCCAGTAGGTCATTTCCCTTGACAGCCAATTGCTTCAGGGAGAAGCAGGAGCCCTCCGCCAGCACCATAGCCAGCAGCGTCTCCCACTGGTCGATGAGCCTCTGCCGGTCCCGGAACCGCTCCGCCTGGGCCAGGTTGTCCGCCCGCTTCACCTCCAGCAGCAGCCGCACCGTCTCCTCCCCATACCGGGCCAGGTTCCGGCGTACTGCCCGCTCAGACAGGGGCATCTCCGCGTCGTGGCGCTCCACCAGGGTCAGGATGGTCTTCTTGCTCCGGTTGTCGAACCGAAGGCGGTCCAGGATCGCCTCCGCCTTCTCCACGCTCTTGCGCCAGTGGCCGTAGAAGTGGCCCTGGCCGTTTTCATCTACTGTAAAGGTTTCCGGCTTGCCAAGGTCGTGGAGCAGCATGGCGCACCGCAGCACCGGGACGGGCCGCGCCGCGGCCACGGACCGGGCGGTGTGCTCCCACACGTCGTAGCAGTGGTAGAGGCTCCGCTGGTCGAAGCCCACCGCCGGGAGCACCTCCGGCAAAAATACCCCCAGCACGTCGGGGTAGTCCAGCAGCACCGGCAGCACGTCCGGGCCGCAGAGGATGCCCAGCAGCTCCTCCCGGATGCGCTCCGGGGCGATGCGCCCCAGCAGCGGCGCACAGCGGTGGAGGGCGGCGGCGGTGTCCGGCTCGATGGCAAAGCCCAGCTTGGCGGCAAACCGCAGGCCCCGGAGGATGCGCAGGGCGTCCTCCCCAAACCGCTTCTCCGGGTCCCCCACCGCCCGGAGGACGCCCCGCGCCAGGTCCTCCCGGCCACCGAAGGGGTCCGACACCCGGCCCCGCAGGTCCATGGCGATGGCGTTCACCGTAAAGTCCCGGCGGGCCAGGTCCTCCCGGAGGGAGGCGGTGAAGGTGACGTGGTCCGGGTGGCGGCTGTCCAGGTAGTCGCCGTCCAGGCGGTAGGTGGTGACCTCCACGCCCCGGCCGCCGCCCACGGTGACGGTGCCGTGCTGGAGGCCGGTGGGCAGGGCGTGGGGCGCGAAGAGGGAAAGCACCGCCTCGGGCCGGGCGCTGGTGGTCACGTCCCAGTCGCCGGGCTCCCGGCCCAGCAGCAGGTCCCGCACCGCGCCGCCCACGCACCAGGCCTCATAGCCCGCGCCCTCCAGCCGGAGCAGGATATCGCGCACATTTTGGGGGATGTCCCGCACCCGCCTCACCTTCCTTCCCAAACCACGACGCGCAGACAGCGACAGATTTCGCCGCGGTTTCCCATAGTATTGGCGGAAATTCCTGTTGCGCATCGGAGATTCTTATAGTATAATACAGATTTGAGAAAAACGCAAACATCAACTTCTGCTTCTTTCAGGAGGTCATCCCCCTATGATTCATACCGATACTTTAATTCAGCACTTTATCGTCCCCGGGCGCCGGGTCCATCTCTCCGGCATCGGCGGCGTCTCCATGTCCCCCCTGGCGGAGGTGCTCCACGGCATGGGGCTCCGGGTCCAGGGCAGCGACCAGAACGACGGCCCGGTGGTGGAGCATCTGCGCTCCCTGGGCATCCCGGTCCACGTGGGCCACTCCGCCGACGACATCCAGGGCGCGGAGTTCCTGGTCCGCAGCGCCGCCATCCGGGACAGCAACCCGGAGATCGTGACGGCCCGGGCCAGCGGCATCCCGGTCTTTGAGCGGGCCGAGGCCTGGGGCGCCATCATGCAGCAGTACGAGAACGCCCTCTGCATCTCCGGCACCCACGGCAAAACCACTACCACCTCCATGTGCACCCACATCTTCATGGCCGCCGGGGCGGACCCCACGGTGATGATCGGGGGCACCCTGCCCATGCTCCACAGCGGCTACCGGGTGGGCAAGGGCGACACCATCATCCTGGAGTCCTGCGAGTACCGGAACAGCTTCCTCTACTTCTTCCCCACCGTGGCGGTGGTGCTGAACGTGGAGGCGGACCACCTGGACTTCTTCAAGGACCTGGACGACATCAAGTCGTCCTTCCGCCGCTTCGCCCAGCTGGTGCCCCCCGACGGGCGCATTGTGGCCAACGCCGACGACCCCGGCGCCATGGACGCGCTGCGGGGCCTGCCGCTGTTCACCTTCGGGTTTGGCGAGGGGGCGGACTGCCGCGCCGTGGACCTGACCTGGAGCCACGGGATGCCGGACTTCGACGTGGTGGTGGACGGGACGCTCTACACCCACCTGTCTCTCCACGTGGCGGGGCGGCACAACGTGTACAACGCCCTGGCGGCGGCCGCGGCGGCCTACGTGCTGGGCGTCCCCGGCGACGCGGTGAGGGCGGGGCTGGAGGCGTTCTCCGGCACGGGCCGGCGGTTCGAGTACAAGGGGGAGTTCCGGGGGGCCAAGGTCTACGACGACTACTCCCACCACCCCAGCGAGCTCCGGGCGCTGCTGGAGATGTGCCGCACCCTGGACCACGGCCGGGTGGTGTGCGCCTTCCAGCCCCACACCTACACCCGCACCAAGGCGCTGTTCGACGACTTCGTGGCGGTCCTGCGGACCGCCGACCTGGTGGTGCTCTCGGAGATCTACGCCGCCAGGGAGAAGAACACCATCGGCATCTCCTCCGCCGACCTGGCGGCGCAGATCCCGGGCAGCATCTACTGTCCCACCCTCCAGGACACGGAGCAGGTGCTCCGGGAGACGGCCCAGCCGGGGGACCTGATCCTCACCGTGGGAGCGGGAGATATCTTCACCGTCGGCGAGGCGCTGGTAAAATAACAAAAATTCCTGCCGCGAAAATGCGGTAGGTTGTAAAACAGTATTAAAAGGACCGTTGACTTTTCACTGGCGAGCCGGTGTGTCAACGGTCTTTTTTCGGTATTCACTTTTCATACTATTCTCTCATTAAAAATGCACTCCGTTACCGTGCGGAAAATGTAGAAATCGCAACACTTTGAGAGCGAGGATAAAGTTCTTTTTGATACTTTTTCTTTCAAGAAAAAGTATCAGACTTGCCGAACAGGTAAAGACGCGAAGCGGGTTTATCTGTTCGGCAAGTACACTGGGGATAGCCGCTTTAGCGGCGCAATGGGGTGTAGCCTCCTTGAGGTCGCGAAGCGACGAAACCTCTCGGAGGTTGGCTTCCTGCTGTCAGAGAGGAAGCCTCGCAGAGCGCACGATACATGGTCGCCAGACCCATGTATAGAAGTGCGCCCTTTAGTTCCTAAAGGGTTTTGCAACTTCTCAACAAACGGGAATTTGCACGAGAGATTGTATTATGTGCGATTCCTAGTATGTTTCCATTTGCCCGCATAGCATATTATAAAAACCAAATCGCTTATAAAACGGCTTCAAGCGCTCTTCATAAACCACTGAGATCATGTAGATACGCTTTTCTTTCAGATATCCAATCATTTTATACATCAGGTCTGTGCCAATCCCTTTGCCTTGGTAATCCGGACAAACCATTAAATCCTGAATATAAGCATCCGTTACTCCGTTTGATACACAATCAATATATCCAATCAGTTTTTCAGTTTCATAAACTGCAATATGGTAATAGGATGTCATCAAAGGGTTTTTATATTCTCTTTCCATCCTGTTCCAACCTACAGATTCACGCAAATCCGCCAATGCTTTTACAGACACTTTTTCGTTGAACTTGTACACCAATGGGTTTATCCTCCTCGTGGAATATTTGTATCGTTACATTACAATTTGCCGGACAGTCTCCCACTCGACATTTCATATTATACCGCCCAAATGTGAAGAAATCTATCACTCTTTAGGCACGTTTATCAAAATCTTTTCCTTAAATCTCTGTGTATATCAAATAGAAAACGCCCCGGCGATTTTGTCCTCGTCCAGAGCGTTCCTATCCGCTGTCCTTGCCCGTCTTACAGACAAGCTCAAACAGCATACTGTTTTATGATCAGCCCGCAAAGCGGCAGGAATTTTTTATGGTTTAAGCCTCTCTATGCGGTCAGGTAAGCACCTTGGGGCACCCGGCGAAACTGCGCTTGAAAATGAATCAGTTGAGGAAATCCTTGAGCTTCTTGCTCCTGCTGGGGTGACGCAGCTTTCTGAGGGCCTTGGCCTCGATCTGGCGGATGCGCTCACGGGTGACATTGAACTCCTTGCCCACCTCCTCCAGGGTGCGGGTCCGGCCGTCCTCGATGCCGAAGCGCAGCTTCAGCACCTTCTCCTCCCTGGGCGTCAGGGTGGACAGCACCTCCACCAGCTGCTCCTTGAGCAGGGTAAACGACGCCGCCTCGCTGGGCTCGCTGGCCCCCTCGTCGGGGATAAAGTCCCCCAGGTGGGAGTCCTCCTCCTCGCCGATGGGGGTCTCCAGGCTCACCGGCTCCTGGGCGATCTTCAAAATCTCCCGCACCTTGTCCACCGGCATCCCCATCTCGGCGGAGATCTCCTCCGGGGAGGGGTCGTGGCCCAGCTCCTGGAGGAGCTGGCGGCTGACCCGGATGACCTTGTTGATGGTCTCCACCATGTGGACGGGGATGCGGATGGTCCGGGCCTGGTCCGCGATGGCCCGGGTGATGGCCTGCCGGATCCACCAGGTGGCGTAGGTGGAAAACTTGTAGCCCTTGGTGTAGTCGAACTTCTCCACCGCCTTGATGAGGCCCAGGTTGCCCTCCTGGATCAGGTCCAGGAACAGCATTCCCCGGCCCACGTACCGCTTGGCGATGGATACCACCAGGCGGAGGTTGGCCTCGGCCAGCTGCTGCTTGGCCCGCTCACCGGCCTTGACCATGGCCTTCAGCTCCTTGGCGGTCTCCGGCGGCAGCTCCTCGCCCTCCATGCTCTCCAGCTGCTCCTGGGCCAGGTTTCCGGCGCTCATCTTCTCCGCCAGCTCGATCTCCTCCTCCGGGGAGAGCAACGGCACCTTGCCGATCTCCTTCAGGTACATCCGCACCGGGTCGTCGATGGCGAAGCTGTCCACCAGGGCGTTGGGGTCCACCAGCTCCTCTTCCTCCAGGCCCGCGATGACCTCCATGGGGGGCTCTATGTCGTCGGGGATCTCCGGCAGCAGGTCCTCCTCGCTGCCAATGTCGATGGACAGGGCCTCCAGGGAGTCGTAGATCTTCTCCAGCTGGTCGCTGTCCAGCTCCATCTCGTCCAGGACCTCCATCATCTCCGACGGCTCCAGGCGGCCCCGGCGCTTGCCCCGGGCGAAGAGGTCCATCACCTTCTCATTGGCGTTCAGAATGGCGGCGGCGGGCAGTCCGGCCACCACCTTCTCCGGCAGCTTGGCGTATTTCTTCTCCCCCTCGGCCTTCTTGGCCTCGGCGGCCTTGGTGTTGGTCTCTTCCGGTTTCTTGCTCATTTCGGCTTTCCTCCATAACCCTTTTTCTCTTTTGAGCGTTCCATTGCGGCCAGCAGCGGATCGGTCTCGCCCCGCCCCATGCGCTGGTCCGCGCGTTCCCGTATGATGCGTATGTAATCCGACAGCGCCTGATCCGCCCTGCCGGGATTCTCCGACTTCTGCAGCAGCGTGGTCAGGTGGCTCATCTCCTCCCCGCTCAGCTCCCCGGCCAGGGCGGAGGGCGAGAGGCCCCGCCCCTCCTCGTGGGCCCGGAGCTGGAGGGCGTAAACTCTGCCCAGCACCGGCGAGCTGAAATCCTCCGGCGGCAGCGCCCCGCACTTCTCCGCCAGCGTCCCGTCCAGGAACAACAGCCGCACCACGCCCTCCTCCGCCATGGCGGAGCGGAGGTCGGTGTAGCGGATAGTCCGGTCCCTGGGCTGCCGGGCGGCGCTGACGTTCAGCGTCTCCCGGGTCAGCTCCTGCCGGTCCTTGCCCCGGAGCTTTCCACGGGCCCGCTTCACCTCCAGCAGCATGGCCTCCCGGGTGAGGCCCGCTTTCTCGGCGGCCCGCCCGGCGCAGACCTCCCGCTCCACGGGGCTGGGGAGGGAGGCGATCAGCTCGCTGATCTCTTCGGCGTAGGCGATCTTGCCGTCGCCGGTGGACAGGTCGTACTTGGCGGCCACGGCCTCCATGCGGAAGTCCAGCTGGTCCTCGCTGCCCCGCAGCACCGCCTCAAAGGCCGCCGGGCCCTGGAGCTTGATGAAGTCGTCCACGTCCTGCTTCACATACTCCCCGTCCACCAGGCGGCGGGGCAGCTGGATGACCCGGACCTTGAACTCGCTGTTCTCCAGCAGCTGGATGTTCTTCTGGGTGGCCATCTGTCCGGCGGTGTCGTTGTCGTAGCAGAGCACCAGCTCCTTGGTGTAGCGGCTCAGGATGCGGGTCTGCTCCACCGTGAGGGCGGTGCCCATGGAGGCCACGGCGTTGTCGAACCCCGCCTGGTGGAGGGTGATGACGTCGATGTTGCCCTCGCAGAGGATGAAGTTGGGCCGCTTGGTCTTCTTGGCCAGGTTGATGCCGTAGAGGTTCCGGCGCTTGCTGTAGACGATGGTCTCGTTGGTGTTCATATACTTGGGCTCGGACTTGTCCAGCACCCGTCCGCCGAAGGCCACCACGTCCCCCCGCACGTCGATGACAGGGAACATGAGGCGGTTGCGGAACTTGTCGTAGAGCCGCCCCTTCTGGTTCTGGACCGCGAGGCCCGCCGCCAGCAGCTCGGCCTTGGTGTAGCCCTTCTCCTGCATGGCGGTGATGAGGGCGTCCCACTGGTCCAGAGAGGCCCCCAGGCCGAAGTTCATGGCGGTCCGGCGGCTGATGCGCCGCTTCTCCAGGTAGGCACACACGGCCCCGCCCTCCGGGGTGGACAGGTTCTGGTAGTACCAGCGGGCGGCGTCCTTGTTGAGGGCCAGGACCCGCTGCCGCCGCCGTGCCTCGGCCCGGTCGGCGCTGTCCTCGGGGACCTCCATGCCCGCCCGCTTGGCCAGGAACCGCACGGCGTCCGGGTAGGACAGGTTCTCGATCTCCATGACGAAGTTGATGGCCCCGCCGCCGTGGTGGCAGCCGAAGCAGTAGTACATCTGCTTGTCCGGGGAGACGGAGAAGGAGCCGGTCTTCTCGTTGTGGAAGGGGCAGAGGCCGAAGTAGTTGCTGCCCTTCCGGGTCAGGGCCACGTAGCCGGAGACCAGGTCCACGATATCATTGCGGCTGACCAGCTCGTCCAAAAACTGCTGAGGGAAGGCCATCGCACCGCCCACCTCCTTCCTCTCACGGTCTTACCAATAACAGTATACAACGAAAAATATAAAAATCCTCTTTTCCGTGAAAAATTTTTTCAAAAAATTTTGAATATCCGTGGGAATATCCCTGATTTCCGGGCCTTTTGTCCTCCGGCTTTCCAAAATAGTGTTGACAATCCGGTCCCGCGCCCCTATAATCAGCAAAAAAAGTTTCGGAGGATGGAGCCGTGGAGGTCATCGTATACGGGGTCCTGTGTCCCGCGGGAGAGGAAAAGGCGCTGGCCCGCCGCCTGCTGGCGGAGGCGCTGCGCCGGGAGTACGGCCTGGAGGCCCTGCCCCCCATCGCCCGGGAGGCGGGCGGAAAGCCCTTCTTTCCGGACCGCCCGGAGCTCCAGTTCAATCTGAGCCACACCCGGGGGGCGGCGGTGTGCGCCATCCACCATCTGCCGGTGGGGGTGGATGTGGAGCGGCTGCGGGCCGCTCCGCCCCGGCTGGCGGGAGGTCTGGACGACCGGGCGTTTTTCCGGCTCTGGACCGGCCGGGAGGCCACCGTCAAACGGCGGGGGCAGGGCCTGACGGCCCTGCTGGCCAGCTTTCCGCCCGACGGGCGGTGTGTCTGGCGGGAGGATTTTTTGCCGGGGTACATCACTGCGGTGTGTCCCTCGGCGGACAGTGGGGCCCGGTGGGTGGCTTTAGACTGGCGGTAGGGGGGCTCCGCCCCCCACGACAGGTGCGCCGCAGGCGCAACTGTCAAATTTTTGGAGGGGCCTCGATGGCCCCGACGAAAATCTATGGGGGCCTCCGGCCCCCACCGGGTCTGATTCGCCCCCCGGGCGGGGCGGTCCCCTGGGGTACTTTTCCCTCGCAGGAAAAGTACCCAAAAGTGCGCTTAAGGGGGCTCGCGCCCCCTTAAGAATCCCGGCTGTTTGGAAGGACGTTAAGGGCAGTTTGTTCTGGGAAGTACCCAGAGAAAGCTTTCATCGGGACTGCGTTTTTGTTTTTCCGTAGTCTTACTGCTGGTTGCTCCGTTCCACTACGCAATTGGTAGATGGTTCTATTCGCGGGGTGAAGGAGCAGATAGTTTAGGATTCGGAGGGAGGAGGTGTGTGCGGGGGGACCGTCAGGGTCCCCCTGCACGTGCAATCAAATCAAACCGGCATGAAATGCCGGTTTGCCCAGGCTGCCGTAGGCAGCCGGTGTCGCGGACGAATGGTCCGCGACGGATGAGGGGACCATAGGGCTGATTGTGCAGTAACGAGCAAAAGGAACCAGCCCGGACAACATCCAACATGAACCGCACCATCAATTGCGTAGTAGAACGGAGCAACCAGCAGTTAAACAAGTACAAAACGACCAGCGCTTCCCTTATTTTTCTCACGGTCTGTCTGGATTCGGTTCAGGCGGGCCGTTTTTTGACAGGCTGAGGGAGCCCCGGCTTGTGCCGGGACTCCCTGTGGGCAGCGTCTTTTTTGGTAAGCCTGCAGACCGGCCCGCAATCAGAAACCCCCGCCTGAGAGGGCGGGGGTGACTGCGCCTGTCAGACGGGGTAATTCATGTATCAAGAGCGGCTGTCTTATCGAAGAATGCAAAAACTTGAATCAAATATTGATCCAAAACCGCATTGCCAGAGCGGTAAATTTCATGCTTTGAGCCCGGCACGTGAACCAGTCTGCCGTGATGCAGCCGCTCCACGAACCGCTCCTGTGCCTTGGGGGAGACATAGCCGTCCTTCTCCGCTTGGAACACCAGCACCGGGACGCGGATCTTTCCCGCATGTCTGACCGCCCTTGCCGCCGCCCGGATGGCCTCCCCGGTCCAACGGTAGCTGGACGCCGAGAGCTGGTAGGCCGGCTCGGCCCGGCGGATATCCAGGTAGTACCGGTAGCGCGCCTGGGACGTGCTGGCGTCCTGCTCAAAGGGCGCGTCCGGGTCAAAGTCCCCCTGGAACCAGAGCTTGTCCTCCCCCCTGCCCAGCAGGTGCATGACGTTGCAGACCGCCTTGCCCGCCCAGGCGGGGAGCCCTCCTGTGTCCAGGCCCAGCATGGGCGCGTTGAGTACGGCCTTGGAGAAGTCCTCCGGGTACTGCTCCAGGTACAGCGCGGCGATGCAGCCGCCCATGGAGTGGGCGTACAGGTACAGCGGTTTCCCGCCGGACATGGGAAGCACCAGCTCGTGGACGAAGCGGTGGAAGTCCTCCACATGGCGCTGAAAATCCGAGATATGCACCACCATGATATTTTTGCTCTCCCGGGCGGACCGGCCGTGGCCCCGGTGGTCCATGATGGCGCAGCTGTAGCCGTGTTTGAGCAGGTAGTAGATGAACTCGTGGAACTTCTCGCAGTTCTCTGTGGAGCCGTGGCTGATCACCACGGTGGCCCTGGCCTCCGGCAGCGCAAAGAGCTCATAGGACAGCTCCCCGCCGAGCCGGCCCCTGGTGCAAAGGCTCGCCAGCCAAGGCTCCACCTCCTCCCGCATCACCTGCGGCAGCTTCTCCTCCGGAATCAAATCCATACTGTTCCCTCCCAGTCTTTTCCAGGACTGTTCTGCATTCCATTCAAAATCATAATACGCTGTTTCCTTCTTGTCAACAGTGCAGCAGGATTTTGTCGCCGCGGTGTGGATTTTTTGTAAGATATTCCCAGAGTAGTGTTGACAAAACGTCTCCCGAGGGAATATCATAGTTCCGGCCGGCGGTTTTTGCCGCCAAGGCGGAGACTGCGGCCATCTATTCACTTGATGAAGAGGAGAGAGAAAAATGAAGCTGACCCGTTTCCAAACGGCCGCCTACGGCATCGGCGCCGTTGGCAAGGACATGGTATATGCCCTGTCCGCTACCTACGTCATGGCGTACTATCAGGACATTCTGGGGCTGTCCGCCACCTTTGTCGGCACCATCCTGATGATCGCCCGCGTTTTTGACGCCATCAACGACCCTTTCATGGGCATTCTGGTGGCCAAGACCCGGACCCGCTGGGGCCGGTTCCGCCCCTGGCTGTTCAGCGGCACGGTGCTCAACGCCGTGGTGCTGTACGCGCTGTTCGCCGCCCCCCGCATGGAGGGCGTTCCCCTGATGGTCTATTTCACCGTCATCTACATCCTCTGGGGCGTCACCTACACCATGATGGACATTCCCTACTGGTCCATGATCCCCGCCATCACCTCCACGCCCCAGGACCGCGAGGGCCTGTCGGTGGTGGGCCGTACCTGTGCCGGCGTGGGCTCCGCCCTCATTCAAACCGGCGCGCTGATGCTGGTCACCGCCCTGGGCGGCGGGGACGACCCCGTCCACCAGCGGGAGGGCTTCCGCTGGGTAGCCCTCATTGTGGCGGTCCTCTTCGTTGTGGCCGAGGTCATCTGCTGCCTGAAGGTGAAGGAGCACGACGGCGAGCGGATGCAGACCTCCACCATCCCGGAGATGTTCAAGGCCCTCTTCGGCAACGACCAGGCCATGATCACTGTGCTGGCCATCCTGCTCATCAACGGCTCCCTGTACCTGACCTCCAACCTGGTCATCTACTTCTTCAAGTACGACGTGGGGGCCACCCTGGCGGCGGGTTCCAGCTGGGTGGACAACTACACCATGTTCACCATCGTGGGCGGCGGCTGCCAGATTTTGGGCATGATGGTGGTCTATCCCCTGCTCCGCAAGTTCCTGGGCAACACCGACCTCTTTAAGGTGGCGCTGGGCCTCGCCATGGCGGGCTATGCCCTGATTCTCGTCATCTGCCTGATCGGACAGGCCGGGAACATGGTCCTGCTGTGCGTCTGCGGCGCCCTGGTGTTCGCTGCCAACGGCATCCTGTCGGTGCTGACCACCGTGTTCCTGTCCAGCTCGGTGGACTACGGCGAGCTGAAGACCGGCAGGCGGGAGGAGTCGGTGATCTTCTCCATGCAGACCTTCGTGGTCAAGGCCGCCTCCGGCGTGGCGGTATTCATCACCGGCATCGGCCTGGACCTGATCGGTCTGACGGGCAACTCCGACCAGGAGGGCGCCATCGTGGCCCAGAGCGCCCAGACCATCCTGGGCCTGCGGCTGCTGATGACGGTCCTGCCGATTCTGGGACTGGTGACTGCTTTCCTTTTCTTCGTTAAGAAATTTGTTCTGACCGATACCAAGGTGCAGGAGATTTCTGACACTTTGAAGGCGCGGAAGAAAGCATGATTTGAGACTGCCGGAAAAGGATTGGCGGGGGCCGCTAAAGGCGGCCTGACGGCTGCGCTGTGCGCCAGTCGTAATTTCTGAGCATAACGCCCCTACACAAAGCAATAACGCTGTACCCAAAAATTCATCCATAGGAGTTACGAATATGAGGCTTGGAGTCGTTGGAACCGGCATGATCGCCAAAACGGCGATCCCCGTCATAAAGCGCTGCGGATGGGAAATTGCTGCTGTTTGCAGCACACCGCGGTCGCGGAAAACCGCAGAAGCTCTTTGTGAGGAATACGGAATACCCGCTGCTTTTTGTGACTATCAACAGATGCTGGCGGAAAGCGGTATGGACGCGGTATACATCGCGGTCCCGAACTCACTCCACGCTTCTCTGGCGCGGCAGGCCCTTGCCTCCAACGTCAGCGCGATCGTGGAAAAGCCATTGGCCAGCAACATCAGGGAGGCGTCGGAGCTGGCCGCGCTGGCACGGGAAAAGGGGCTGTTCCTCTTTGAGGCCATCAGCACCGCGTATCTGCCGAATTACATAACGCTCCCCTCCCTGCTTCCCCGAATCGGGGACATCAAGCTGGCGGTGTGTAATTTCAGCCAGTACAGCAGCCGGTACAACGCATTCCTGGCTGGCGAAACCCCTCCGGTATTTGACCCAGAAAAATCCGGTGGCGCGCTGATGGACTTAAACGTGTATCATATTCACTACCTCTGTGGACTATTCGGGCCGCCGCAAAAGGTCTCCTATTATCCCCATATGGAGCGAGGGATTGATACCAGCGGTATTCTTATCCTGGATTATGGCCGCTTTCAGGCCGCATGTATGGCCGCAAAAGACAGCGCCTCGCCGTCCTACTGCATGATACAGGGGACAAAAGGATATCTGATCCAGGACACCCCTGCAAATACATGCGGGAAGATCACGCTCCATCTGAATACCGGAGAGGAGGAACACTATGACGACGCTCCCTCGGACCGATTGGCCCCGGAGTTCACTGCCTTTCTGAAAATGATGTCCGAAAAGGATTTGGCATCATGCCGGCAGATGTTGGAGCGCAGCCTGTCCGTGATGGATACTTTGACACAGGCCAGAAAAAACGCCTCCATTTGTTTTCCCGCAGATATTTGATAAAGCGGCCGCCATTCCTTACGCTGTAGCAAATCTCTGCAAAACGCCAAGAATTGACGACTTTCTCCGTTTCTTTCTTGCGCTCTGCCGCCGCCGTATGCTATACTGGATGTATCGCATACGGCGGCTTTGTGCGTCCGCCGGGAGGGAAAACGGGCAGTAATTGTTTTCAGAAAGGAGCGGGTACAATGGAGGACAAACCCATTTTGCCGGGAGAAAATCTCTTTAAGGAGAATAGGGCATGGGTAAACTCAGACAGATTTTCAAAGAAGACTCGAAGTACAAGCTGTTCCTGCTCTCCATCCTGATCACTGGCCTGTCCTACGGGCTGTACAAGGGGATGCTGGACAACTTCCTGGCGGAGATCGTGGGCATGGGCGAGATGGACCGGGGCGTGACGGAGTTCTTCCGGGAGCTCCCCGGCGTGGCCCTGGTGTTCGTGCTGGCCGCCTTCTATCTGCTGTCGGCGGAGTCGCTCTATAAGCTGGGGGCGGTGATCATGCTGGTGGGCATGGGGATGCACGCGGTGCTGCCCCCCACCAAGGTCCTGGCCACTCTGGCCATCTGCACCTACTCCTTCGGCGAGCACGTCCAGCTGGGCATGAAGAACACCCTGTCCCTGGAGTACGCCCAGGAGGGCCGGGGCGGGGCCGCCCTGGGGGCCCAGAACTCCGCCAACCAGATCGGGACCCTGGCGGGGTATCTGGTGATCGTGGCGGCCTTCTCCTTCCTGTCCGGCGGCGGGGCCTATAACGCCTTCTTCTGGGCCGCCGCGGCGCTGGCGGCGGTGAGCGCGGTCTGCTCCCTGGGGCTCACCGGCAGCAGCCGTACCGACGAGACCAGGCGGCGGTTCTACTTCCACCGGAAGTTCACCAAGTACTACATGCTGGAGGTCTTCTACGGGGCCAGGAAGCAGGTGTTCTTTACCTTCGGGCCCTATGTGCTGGTGCTGTTCTACGGCGCGGGGGCCGCCACCATCAGCCTGCTGTTCGCGGTGTCGGCGGTGGCCTGCTTCTTCGCGGCCCCGGTGGTGGGCAAGATCATCGACCGGGTGGGCTACAAGATCGTCATGGTGATGGACACCCTCATCCTGGTGATCGTGTGCTTCTTCTACGGCTTCGCCCACTACCTCTTCCCCAGGGATATCGCCTTCCTGGTCTGCTGCGTGAACTATGTGCTGGACGCGGTGATCTCCCTGGCCTCCATGGCCTCCAATGTGTACGTCCAGGACCTGGCGGACAGCGCAGACGAGGTGAAGGCCACCATCTCCACCGGCGTGTCGGTGAACCACATCATCACGGTCTTCATCGCCCTTTTCGGCGGGTGGATCTGGCACACGCTGGGCATCGAGATGCTGTTCACCGTGTCCGCCGTGCTGGGGCTGTGCAACAGCGCCTACGCGGCCTCCATCAAGACCGGAAAGCGCCGCAGAGACGGGTAATTTTGGATAGATATTCAAAGGGACAGCACTGTGATGCAAAACCTGCTGAGAAAGAGCGGCGTTGCTCCGTGCGGCGTCATCCATGTCGCTCAGGACAATTATTCCCCCGTTGCGTGTGAGAAAACGCTACGGCAAACGATATCATGGGAGGGATCAATATGGGACTTCTGAAGTGGTTCATCGGTTATGAAGCGGCAAAATCTCTCCTGCGGGCTTCACGCCCGCAGCCCGTCAACATCCATCTGCATATCGAACTTCCTGAGAAAGAGGATGACGGCGATGAGATGGAAGATGATGAGGAATACAAAGATGAAGCCTGCGGTGATTCTTGCCCGGGAGACGGCATCTATGTGAGGGAGGATAAGCGGGGCCATACCCGTTTTTATGATAGGGACGGGAGAGAGACCGATGAAAACGGAAAGGTCCTGTAGGTATTCGCAAGCCCGGTGACGGTCAGGGCAAGGCTCACGCCGAAGGCATCGGAACATGCCGTCACAGAGGAGCGCACCCATGTGTTGGTGCTTCCCCCTCTTCTCCCCTCCCGCATCAAAAAAAGCAGGAGGGCATCGACTTGGACAGAGGCTGGTTGCCTTCCTGTTCCGAAAAGGCTGTGGCAGAAAGGTGGGACTGAGGGGAGTGGGGAACCGAGATAAATATTTCTTTAATGGCAAGAAAAGCTCAGGTATTTTCTTTAAGGATTTCTGCGGGATTTATCCTATATTTATTCATTCGGTCGTCATTTAATACGCATGGTCATTTTCGCAGGCACGCCGGAAAATGACCATATTATTTGAGATTTCCGGCATATAAGAAGGTAGTATTGGAGTATTTGTCGAAAAGCCGCGTCCAATTTCATGGATTATATGAATTGACTCGGGGATAGTTCTGTGTTACGCTATATTCACATAGTTTACAGCAAAATAACGGAATCAGAAAGGAAGAATACTTATGGACGCAATCATCACTTCTCTGGCAAACCTGGCCACTTCTGTGGGCAGCACGATCCTGCTGGCGATCCTCGTATTGATTGTTGGTAAAATCCTCATCAACGCCCTCCTGAAACTGCTGAACAACAGCAAGCTGCTGGACCGCGTGGATGGCGCGGTGAAGACCTTTAGCATCAGCTTTGTGAAGATCGCCCTGTACCTGCTGCTCGCAATCTCCATTATTGGTATCCTGGGCGTACCGATGGCCTCCATCGTGGCCGCGTTGGCCTCCGCAGGCGTCGCTATCGGCCTGGCCCTGCAGGGTGCGCTGTCCAATCTGGCCGGCGGCATCATGCTGATGATCTTCAAGCCCTTTAAGCTGGACGACTATGTGGATGCCTCCGGGGTGTCCGGCGTGGTGAAGGAGATCACCATGTTCTACACGGTGATCCTGACGCTGGACAACAAGCGGATCACCGTCCCGAACGGAAATCTGATGAACACCAATATCGTCGATTATTCCTCCGAGCAGTTCCGCCGGGTCGATCTGGAATTTGCGTGCGCCAAAAGCGAGGACCCCTCTGAGGTACAGAAGCTCATGTGTAAAGTAATGGAGGCCAACGATAAGGTCCTTGACTCCCCTGCCAAGCCCTTCGCCCGGGTGAATGGTGGCACCAACGAGGCGATGACCTTTACCGTCAGGGCATGGTGCAGGAATGAGGACTATTGGGATGTGTACTTTGACCTGACCCAGAGCATCATCGAAGCGATGGGCGCCGCCGGCGTCCAGGCTCCTGCGGTGCGTGTCATCGAGACGGCAAAATAAGGGGCGGTATCTTGCCTCAGCGAAACTTTGGATCCCGCAAAGACGTGGTATGGAAGCGATTGAAAAAGGGCCCTGCGTCACATGACGCAGGGCCCAAAATTTTTCTGCGGTTCGTTTCCCATCAATGTCAGTGAAGAGACGCTGTTTTTAGCGACTTCTTGCACGTGCAAAAAGTCACACCGGTGCCCCCTGGGGGTGCGTACAGTTTGGAAAAAATGAAAATATTTATTGACATTTTTTTCAGATACGATATAATCTAATATATCGTATTACGTTTGGGGGCTCGTGAGATGAGATATAAACTGCTCTGTGACAGCTGTACCGATTTCACGCCGGATATGCGCGCCGACGCGCACATTGTCAAGATCCCCCTGAATATCCAGGTGGGCGCGGAGACCATGGTGGACGACCAATCCCTGGTGCAGGGCGAGCTTCTGGCCAAGATGAAGGCATGGCCCGACGCGCCCAAGACCTCCTGTCCCGCCCCGGGACTGTATGCCAGCCAGTTCATCAACGACGGCGACAACTACATCGTCACCCTCTCCGCCCGGCTCTCCGGCTCCTACAACGCCGCCGTTCAGGGCGTCAACTTCTACCGCGACGAGGGCGGCAAGGCCAACGTCCACGTCTTCAACTCCCGCTCCGCCACCTCGGGACAGACCCAGATCGCCCTGGAGGTCCGGGAGCGGGCCGAGCGCGGGATGCCCTTCGCCCAGGTGGTGGAGGAGGTGGAGCGGTACATCAGCGACATGCGGACCCTGTTTGTCCTGGAAAACCTGGACAATCTCCGCAAGAACGGCCGCCTCACCAAGATGCAGTCCATCGTCACTGGCGCCCTGCACGTCAAGCTCCTCTGCGGCTCCACCCCTGAAGGCGAGATCCAGAAGCTCAGCCAGGGCCTCACCATCCGCCAGACCCTGGCCAAGATGGTCTCCCACGCCGCCGACGACCCAGGCCACGTAGGACGCCGGGCCATCATCACCCAGTGCAACTGCCCGGAGCGGGCGGAGCACGTCCGTGACCTGCTCCACAGGCGGTGCAAGTTCCGGGAGGTGCTCATCGTCCCCGCCAGCGGCATCTCTACCGTCTACGCCAACGACGGCGGTATCGTGCTGACCTATTGATACTATTCTCTCATGAAAAGTGCACTTCGTTACCGTGCGGAAAATGTAGGAATCGCAACGCTTTGAGAGCGAGGATAAAGTTCTTTTTGATACTTTTTCTTTCAAGAAAAAGTATGATCGAATTCGGTGTGTTGTGTTCCAAAAGATATGGAAGAGCCCGGAGGCGCTGGCCTCCGGGCTCTTCCTGTATGTCCTGCATTACTTTTCCTTCTTGTCCTTCTTCTCTTCCTGCCCGGCCTGGACGGGCTCCTCCTGGAGTAGGTACTCCGTCAGGGACTTGGCCAGGGCGGCGAAGATGGCGGAGGTGGTCACCAGGGCCCCGCTGCTCTGGGGCAGCGTCACGTCCAGCGTGGCCGGGGTGAGATGCCCGTCCTGGAAGGAGAGCTGCCGCATGAACCCCACCGTGGAGCGGAACCGTGCCACGAACTCGGTGTACAACTCCCGCACCGCCTCCTCGCCGTGGTCGGCGGGCAGCATCCGCTGGATGCGGGAGATGCTGAGGCTCTGCTTGAGGATGCAGATGATGATGAGGTAGGCGATGTGGACCCGGGAGTATTTCTTCTTCACCGGCGGGGGCATCACCTTCATCCGCACGTAGTTGTTGATGATGCTGGCGGTAATGGACTTCTCGTCCTCGTCGTCATGCTCCACGGGGGAGAGGTAGCGGTTGAGCAGGATGATGACCTGGTCCATGTACAGATCCAGCTGTGGCAGGCGGTCCCAGTCGGGCAGGTCGAACTGGGCCAGGATCCCCGCCCACTCCGTCATCCGCCGCGCGGCCGTCTCGTTGTCCGTAAGCATAGCAGCCTCCTCGTAATTTTGGTTACGTACAGTATATCTGTTTTTGCCGCATAATGCAATATGTAAGATCAAAAAATAATCCGGGCCGGATGCTTGACATAATGAAACAAGCGATATATAATAATATAGAATATTAGATAACATATTTTACGGTATCTGAAAGGAGGACCGTTATGGAGGATAAGACGATGAAGCGGGCCCAGACGGTAGGAGAGGAGCTGGCGAACACCATCTCCCACGGGGCCGGGGCGCTGTTGGCGCTGGTCGGGACAGTGCCGCTGGTGCTGCGGGCGGCCAGGAGCGGCTCGCCCAAGGCGGTGTTCAGCCTGGGGGCCTACGCGGCCAGCCTGGTGCTGTTGTACACGGCCTCGGCGGTGTACCACGGGGCGAAGGAGCCGGAGCGGAAAGCGAAGCTCCGGGTGATGGACCACTGCTCCATCTTCCTGCTGATCCTGGGGACGTATATCCCCATGTCGCTGCTGGTGATTGGGGGACGGATGGGCTGGATCCTGTTTCTGACCAACACGACGCTGGCGGTGATCGGCGTGACGCTGAACGCCATCGACCTGAAGCGGTTCGACAAGGTGTCGCTGGTGCTGTACGCGCTGATGGGCTGGCTGGTCGTGGTGGCCCTCCGGGCCGTGGTGGCGGCGCTGCCGCCGCTGGGACTGGCGCTGTTGGCCGCCGGCGGCGTGGCCTACACGGTAGGGATTATTTTCTATAAGTCACAGAAGCACTATATGCACTTCGTGTGGCACCTGTTCGTGCTGGCCGGCAGCATACTACAATACTTGTGCATTGCACTGACATGCGTCTAAAAGACTGGCCCCGCCGTTCCGGCGGGGCCTTGTTGGTGCGTGGGGGCTCCGCCCCCACCGGGGCTGATCTGCACCCCCGATGGGTGCACCCCGGGGTTACTTTTCCCTCGTGGGAAAAGTAACCAAAAGCACGTTTAAGAAAACCAGGAATGGTTTTCTTAAAAATCTTTCCTTATTTTTTGTTTAGTTTTGCGCTCCACCTTTGGTCTGCCCTGTCTAAACTGTTCTTGCTCCCGTGTATGAGGTGTTGCGGCTACAGTGAGTATGTCCCCAAGGAGAGTGAAGCGCTGGGGCAGGGGCTCATTGGGTGCGTTGGTCGTTTTTGTGCTTGTCCAACTGCGTTCTGCTCCGTTCCACTACGCACAGGACAGATTCCCGTATACGGCCCGAAACGAAACATCCATCAATTGCGTAGTGGAACGGAGCAACCGGCAGTAAGAATACGGAAAAACAAGGGGGCAGTACCGATGAATGCTTTCTCTGGCTCCTACCCAACATCCATCTGCCCTTAACCGTCATCCCCGGGGATTCTCAAGGGGCCCCAGCCCCTTGAGCAATTTTTTGGTTACTTTTTGTTTGCACAAAAAGTAACCCAGGGTGCTCGGCGAAGCTGCGAGAAGAAAAAAGGTGGTAGGGGCCGGAGGCCCCTACGCACAGCATTAGGGGGCTGTCGCCCCCACGCCCCTACGCAGTTATTGTTGTGCCGCCCGCAGGGCGGCATCATATAATTCGTTTTTGGGGATGTTGGTGTCGGCGGCCACCTGCCGCACGGCATCCTTCATCCGTTCTCCGGCGGCCCGGCGCTCCAGCACCATGGCTACCGCCGCCTCCAGAGTGACGGCAGCCTCCGCTGCCGGTGCTGCTCCGGCCAGCACCAGCACATACTCCCCCTTGGGCTCCCGCTCCCCATAGAGGGCCACCGCGCCCGCCAGGGTGGTGCGGACCGTCTCCTCGTGGAGCTTGGTCAGCTCCCGGCAGAGGGAGATTAGCCGGTCGCCGAATGCCTCCAGCAGGTCCGACAGGGTGGCGCGCAGGCGGTGGGGGGCCTCATAGAAGATCATGGTCCGCTCCTCGGTGAGCAGGGCCTGGAGCCGCTCCCGCCGCTCCTTTTTGTTGACCGGCAAAAACCCCTCGAAGGTGAACCGCCCGGTGGGCAGGCCGCTGACCGCCAGGGCGGACACCAGCGCGCAGCAGCCAGGGATGGACACCACCGGCACGCCGTTCTCCGCGCAGAGGCGCACCAGGTCCTCGCCCGGGTCGCTGACCGCCGGGGTCCCGGCGTCAGTGACCAGGGCGCAGCTCTCGCCCGCCAGCAGGCGGGCCAGCACCGCCTGGCCCGCGGCGGCCTTGTTGTGCTCGTGGTAGCTCACCAGAGGCCGGCGGATGTCAAAGTGGTTCAGCAGCTTCATGGTCACGCGGGTGTCCTCGGCGGCGATGAAGTCCGCCTCGGACAGCGTGGTGACAGCCCGCGGACTGAAGTCCCCCAGGTTGCCGATGGGTGTGGCTACCAGATACAGCGTACCGCTCATCGTCGTCTTCCCTTTCTTTCATAAGGGGAATCCTACCCCTGCCAGGCCCAGGCCGTGCCGGTGGCCTCGGCCACGGATCCCCGGTCCCACTGGTGGTCGTTTTGGGCCAAAAAGTCGCTGGTGACATTGAAATACCGGTGGGCCAGACGCCGGAGGCTGGCCTGGGAATAGTGGCTCAGGTCCCCCACCGGGTCGTCCCAGGTGGTGTCCACCGCGTACCACTCCCCGTCCAGCCGCACCAGGTTCCAGGCGTGGTCCTCCGTATCCCCGTGGGCCCGTCCCCGCACCGTCTCGCACTCGATGCCCAGCATATCCATAAACAGCTGGAACGTCCGGGTGTAGCCCAGGCAGATGCCCTTGCCGTAAGTCAGGAAGCCGTAGGGGTTGTCGTTCTCCGGGCTCTCCTCCACCCAGGCGTTGTCCAGCGCGCCTGGGTCGTACTCCGCGTAGGCCACCATCCAGTCGTGGATGGCCAGCTCCTTCTCATAGACGCTCATGCCGTCGGTGACGCACTGCCCGATGACCTCCGTGCACTTCTCCAGCACCGCGCGGTTCTTGTCCGCGAGGCCCGTCGCGTCGCCGCTCCGCCACGCCGCCAGCACCGCGTCTGCGTCGTAGACGTCCGGCACAGGCTCTGGCTCCGGTTCAGGCTCTTGCTCTGGCTCCGGGTCCGGCTTAGGCGTTTGTTCCGGTTCCTGCTCCGGGTCGGAGTCCGGCTCTTGCTCTGGCTGCTGGTCCGGGTCAGGGGTCGTTTCTGGCTCTGGATCGGGGTCCGTAGTCTGTTCCGGCTCCTGCTCCGGGTCGGTGGTTTGCTCAGGGTCAGGCGTCTGCTCAGGATCGGCGGCCTGTTCCGGGTCGTCTGGCTGTTCGGGTTCCTCTTTCTCTGACTGCTCCGGCTCGGAGTCCGGGGCCGGAGTTGGATCAGGCTCTTGCTCGGGCTGCTGGTCCGGCTCGTCCGCCGGAGGCGGCGTGCCGTCGAAGCAGTTGAGGAACGCCTCCCGGGCCGCGCCGGGGTCGGCACAGATGAACAGCGCGGCGTACCGCCCGTTCACCTCCACGGCTCCGTTCTCCACCAGCGCGGCCGCCGCCGGGGCGTAGCCGGTGAAGTCGCCCTCCCGGGCCTCCAGGTAGGCTTGGAGCGCTTTCTCTGCCTCCGCCGCGCCCGCCTCGTCCGCCATGGCCAGCACCGCGATCTCGTCGGCCTGGGTCCCGCCGGCGGCGGCGACGGCGGCGTCCTCCACCAGCGCCGGGGAGAGCCCGTACACCGCCTCCAGATAGGCAGTCAGGTCCTCCTCCCCGCCGCGGAGCCAGTGGCAGTTCTCCAGCCCCGCCTGGCCCTCCGCCGCGGCCCGGACCATCTGGACGGCGGACCAGTCCGTCTCCACGGGCCTCGCCTCCTCTCCGCAGGCGCACAGCAGCAGGCACAGCGTCGCCAGCAGACACAGGCAGCTCTTTCTCATGCTCGTCATCTCTCTACCACTCCCGCTGGATATCGTCCTTGTCCACCGCGTAAAAGCGCAGATACTCCTGGAGGTCGGCGTCGCTACGGATCAGCATGACCTCCTGGAACTGGCCCGTGGCCCGGTCCTTGAACCCGGCCACCTGTTCGCCGGTGCAGATGCTGGAGCGGATGACGGGGATCTTTTTCTCCCTGTCATAGGGGCTGACCGGCTTCTTTTTCTTCAGAAACTCGAACATGTTCCGCACCTCATTTCAAAAATATCCGCAGTTGTTATCCGTTCTTCTCCCGGCGCTTCCGCTCCAGGCACATGCCGGTGAAGCTCTCCACCGCCCTGGCGTAGGCTCCGGTGTTCACGATGTAGCTGAGGCCGTGGCCCGCGCCGGGGACCGTCAGGAGCCAGGCCGGACCGGCGCAGGCGTCGTGGAGCTCCCGGCTCATGTCGCAGGGGACGAAGCTGTCCGCCTCGCCGTGGATCAGCAGGATAGGAATTTCCGTGTGCCGCACCGCCTCCAGGGCGCTGGCGGCGCGGAGGTCGAACCGGCCGCAGGCCCTGGCCCCCAGCCGCAGCAGAGGCATCCCCAGGCTGGGCGGTATCTTTTTGTCCCGGCAGACCTTTTCGATGATGGCCTCCGGCGAGGTGTAGGGGCAGTCGGCGATAATGCCCGCCACGTTCCCCGGCAGGGGCAGCTCCGAGGCCATCAGCACCGTGGCGGCCCCCATGGACACTCCGGCCAGGAAGATGGTCACGTTGGGGCCGAACCGCTCCACGGCGTAGTCCGTCCAGCTGAGGCAGTCGTACCGCTCCCGGACGCCGAAGGTGATGGTGTGGCCGCCGCTCCTGCCGTGGGCCCGCTGGTCCACCAGCAGGGTGTTGAAGCCCATCTCCCGGGCCAGCTTGTTGCCGCCGCTGAAGTCCCGGACCCCGGTGCCCCGATAGCCGTGGAATTGAATTTGCAATGGCGCGCCGTCCTTCACGTGGTAGTACCGGGCCGAGAGCCGCACGCCGTCGTGGGCGGTGATGAACACCCGCTCGTAGGGGATGGCGTCCATCTCCCGGATGAGGGACAGCATCCGGTTCTTCTCGCGGTCGTCCCTGGCCCCGGTGGGCAGGCGGTAGTGGTCCTCCACCGGGCCCCGGGGCGCGTAGAACGCGGTGTAGTAGGCCCCGCCCGCGGCGGCCATCACCGCCCCGGCGGCCCCCGCCGCGCAGGCAATCAGTTTCTTTGTCACTCCCATCAGGTCATCCTCCTTACGGTGTGATCAGCGGCAGCGGTTCCGCGTCCAGCAGGGCCGCCTCCTCCGGGGCGTGGGCGGTGAAGAGCAGCAGCCGTCCCCCCTGCCGGGACAGGAGAAAGCGGGCGGTGCGGTCCCGGCTCTCGCCGTCCAGCCCCGCGAAGGGCTCGTCCAGCAGCAGCACGTCGCTGTCCGCCAGCGCCGCCCGGGCCGCCGCCGCCCTCCGGCGCATCCCGCCGGACAGCTCCCCCACCGGCTGGCGGAGGCACTCCGGGGGCAAAATTTCCGCCATGGCCCTGGCGATGGAGTCCCGGTCCGGGCGGCGCTGGACCAGGGCGGCGTTGGTGACGGCGCTGAGGCGGGGGCACAGCCGGTCCTCCTGGAACGCCATGGCGATCCGGGCCCGGCTGAAGCCCGTCACGCTGCCGCCGTCCGGGGGCTCCAGTCCGACCAGGACGCGGAGAAGGGTGGTCTTCCCTCCCCCGGAGGGGGCCCACACACAGAGCCGGTCCCCGCTCCGGCAGGAGAAGGTCAGGCCGTCCAGCACGATCCTGTCCCCGTATCGTTTGCGCAGGTCCCTGCATCCGAAGTCCATCACACGCCCTCCAACGCCCCGGCGCACCGCCGGAGCAGGTACAGAAAGCCCCGCTCAAAGAGCAGGCTCCCCAACAGGATCACCACCGTCCAGGCAAAGAGGCGGTCGATCTCCAGATAAATTTTCGCGAAGTACAGCTCCTGGCCGATGGAGTGGAGTGGCGTGCCGATGACCTCCGCCGCCACGCCGGACTTCCAGGCCAGTCCCAGGGCCAGGGAGCACCCGCTCTCCAAACTGGGCAGCAGGGCCGGGAGGTACAGCCCCCGGACCCGGCTCCAGAGTCCCATGCGGAACACCTCCGCCATCTCCAGCAGCGCCCGGTCCGTCCGCTCCAGGCCCTCTATGGTTTGGAGATACAGCACCGGGAAGGCGATGAGGAACACGATCACCGCCGTCAGCCTGCCGGACCCCAGCCACACCAGGATCAGCACCACGAAGCAGGCCACGGGCACCGACTTCATCACCCCCACCGCCGGGGCCAGGATCTCCCTGACCAGCCGCCACCGCCACGCGGCGGCCCCCAGGGTCGTCCCGGCGCAGAAGGCCGCCAGAAAGCCCCCGGCAATGCGGAGCATGGTGAAGGCGGCGGTCCGCCAGAACTCCGCCGTCAGGGCCAGGCGTACCAGCGTCCCCGCCGCCTCGATGGGCCCGGCCAGGACCACGCTCCGCCCCACCGCCCAGGCGGCCAGCTGCCACGCGGCCAGCCAGCCCAGGACGATCAGCGCCTTGCGCCTCATCCGATGTAGTAGAAGTCGTCCGCCGGGAGCTGTCCGCCCACGCTGGCGGGGTCCAGGTCACAGAGGACCTGGAGGTAGGCGGACACCATGTCCTTCATCTCCTGGCCGGTGACGCAGGTCACGTTGCAGGAGGGGATGGCCTTCTCCGCCACCTTGGCGTTGTCCATGATGCCGTACTGCTCCGTCAGGGCCGCCACGGCGGCCACGTCCTCCCCGGCATGGGCCGCGCTCTCGGCGTGGCGCTTCAGGAAGGCGTTCGCCTCATCGGGGGAGGCAACGTTTTCCAGGAACTCCCGCCTCATCACCGTCACGCCGGTGATGAGGTCCGTGTCACACACCTTCCCCCACTCCTCGGTCAGGTCCAGCACCACCTGGAAGCCCTCCAGCTTACTGAGGGCCGCCGTGACGGAGGGCTGTGGCAGCAGGCCCACCGCCTCCGGGTGGGCGGTCAGGGAGGCAATCACCTCCGCCGCCTCGGACTGGTACTCCACCGTCACGTCGTCCAAGCTCATGTCATGCTGGGAAAGCAGGTACTGGAGCACATAGTCCGGGGAGGTACCCTGGCCCGGCAGATAGATAGTCTTCCCCGCCAAGTCCTCGATGGAGGCGATAGAGCTGTCGGTGCTGAGGACGTACAGCACCCCCAGGGTGTTCACGTCCAGGCACACCACGTCCCCCTCCAGCTTGTTGTACCAGATGGAGGCGGCGTTGGCGGGGATGAGGGCGATGTCCAGGTCGCCCTTCACCATGGCCGCCAGCAGGGCGGAGGCGTCGGTCTCCAGGGTAAACGTATAGCCGGGGAACTCCAGGGCCTCCTCCTGGCTACGGAACCAGGCCAGACCGATGGAGGTGGGGCCCTTCAGGGAGCCGATCCGGGTGGGCGCGGGGCCGCCCTCGTCCGACGGGGGCGGGGTCACATCGCCGGTCTGGCTACCATTGGCGGTATTGCCGCTGTTGTTGGCATTGCCGGCGTTGCCGGAACCGTTGTTGGCATTGCCGCCGCAGGCGGCCAGGGACAGGCACAGCAGCAGTACCAAAATCATCGCGGTGAGTTTCTTCATAGTGTCCTCCAAAACAGGGCCGGGCTGCCCGCTGGGGAGCGCCCGGCCCGGGTATGTATTTCGATCGTTCAGCCCCGCTCCTCGATGAGGGGCAGGTAGTCCAGGTAGTCGCTCTCCAGGACGCACTGTTCCTTGGCGGAGTCCCTGGCCTTGGTGACGGCCTTGGTGGAGCTAGCCACGCTGACCACGGTGCCGGCTCCGGCCACGCAGCCGCCGGGGCAGCCCATGCCCTCCAGCAGGTAGCCGTTGTACTTCCCGGCCTTGGCCAGCTGGAGCATCTTCTTGCACTCGGGCAGGCCGTTGGCGCTGGCCACCTTGATCTCCCGGTCCGGGGCCAGGCGCTTGGCGGCGTTGACCACCGCCTGGGCCACGCCGCCGCTGACGGCGAAGTAGCGGCCGTCGCCGGTGGCCTGATTCAGGGCCTCGCCCTCGGCGATATCCTCGGCCTCGATGCCCTTGGCGTCGAACATGCCCAGCACCTCCTCAAAGGTGAGGACGAAGTCCACGTCGGAGCGGATGGTGCGGCGGCTGGCCTCCAGCTTCTTGGCGGCGCAGGGGCCGATGAAGGCCACCTTGCAGCCGGGGTGGTCCTTCTTGATCATGCGGCCCGTCAGGGTCATGGGGGTCAGGGCCATGGAGATGTTGGGGGCCAGGGTGGGGAACAGCTTCTTGGCCATCATAGCCCAGGCGGGGCAGCAGGAGGTGGCCATGAAGGGCTTCTCCGCCGGGACCTCTTTCAAGAAGTCCTGGGCCTCCTGGAGGGTGCACAGGTCGGCGCCGATGGACACCTCCACCACGTCCTCAAAGCCCAGGGCCTTGAAGGCACCCCGGATCTTCTTGTGGTCAATGTTGGGCCCGAACTGGCCGCAGAAGGCGGGGGCCAGGGCGGCGTACACCGGGGTGCCGCTCTTGATGGCCATGATGGTCTGGTAGATCTGGCCCTTGTCGGAGATGGCGCCGAAGGGGCAGTTCACCAGGCACTGGCCGCAGGAGACGCACTTGTCCTGGTCAATGGTGGCCCGGCCGTACTCGTCGCTCTTGATGGCGCCCATGCCGCAGGCGGCGGCGCAGGGGCGCTCCTGCTTGATGATGGCGTGGTAGGAGCAGGCGTCCATGCACTTGCCGCACTTGATGCACTTGCTCTCGTCAATGTGGCTCCTGCCGTTGACCATGGACACGGCCCCCTTGGGGCAGACCTCCACGCAGGGGTGTTCCAGGCAGCCCTGGCAGCCGTTGGTGACCATGACCCGCTTCTCGGGGCACTTGTTGCAGGCGAACTTGATGATGTTGATGAGGGGCGGGACGTAGTACTTCTCGGCGATGGCGCTCTCGCTGACGCCGTCGCTGAGCTCACTGTGCTCGGAGAAATCCCGCAGGGGCAGGCCCATAGCCAGCCGCAGCCGCTCGCCCACGATGGCCCGCTCCAGGAAGATGCTGTCCCGGTAGGTAGCCACCTCTCCGGGGATGATCTTGTAGGGCAGGCGCTCGATCTCTCTGGCGATATCGCCGCCCTCGTAGGCGGCCCGTGCCACCTCGGTAAAGATCTTGTGCCGGATCTTGGTCTTGTTGGATTCCAGTCCTCTCATAGAAACCTCCTGATATCTGTATCTGCCGGGGCGGCAGACATATCGCGTTGGTACAGACGGGATTATACTATATGAAATTTGTCAAAAAGTCAACTATAAAAAAGCGGGGGCGCAGCCCGTGTGCCAATCTGTAGGGGCCTCCGGCCCCTACCACCTCTTATTCTATTTTTCAGTGCTTGCCAGCACCCTGGGTTACTTTTTGTGCAAACAAAAAGTAACCAAAAAGTTGCTCAAGGGGGCTTTGGCCCCCTTGAGAATCCCCTCCGTGTGGGAAGGGCGTTTGCGATAGTTTTCCGTAGGAAGTACCCAGAGAAAGCATTCATCGGGGGTGCCTCCTTTTTTCCGTATTCTTACTGCTGGTTGCTCCGTTCCACTACGCAATTGATGGATGTTTCTTGTCGGGCCGTATACGGAAATCTGTCCTGTGCGTAGTGGAACGGAGCAGAACGCAGTCGGTCAAGCACAAAAACGACCAGCGAACCCAATGTTCCGGTTTCGCCGCCCCAAGCGGCGAAACTTGCGCCGCAGCAGGATCTCCTTGGGGACATACTCACCGTAGACGCAAAAACTCATACACGGACCCCGGCCCGGTTTAGACAAAGCCAACCACAGGGCGAGCGCAAAACTAAACAAAAAAATAAGGAAAGATTCTCAAGAAAACCATTCCTGGTTTTCTTGAGCACGCTTTTGCCTACTTTTCCCGTGGGGGAAAAGTAGGCCAGGGGCGCACCCATCGGGGGTGAAGATTAATCCGGGTGGGGGCGGAGCCCCCACACCCCATTTTTTTAAAACTGTTCTTGAATCCGCCTCCGGTTCATGTTATCATACTTATGACAACCGCCCAGGCGAAAAAGAGAGGTGGTCACAATGAGATCCGCCGCGGCAAAACTTCTGCTGCTGTGCCTGCTGCTAACCCTGCCGGGCTGCGGGGCCCCGCAGCCCAAAAAAGATATTCCCCTTTCCTGGGAGACCCGGAACCAGATCGACTGGCCGGTGATGGGCGAGGAGCCCGTTATCCCGGAGTCCTCCCCCGCCGATAGGCTGGTCTACCCCCCAGGCTACGTGCCGGAGCCAGAGAACACCACTATCACCTTCTCCTTCGCCGGGGACGTGCTCATCGCCCAGATGCTCAACAAGTACAGCAAGGGCGGCTTCATGGACTACGCCCAGACACAGGAGCCGTCGTACTTCCTGGAAAAGGTCCAGGACTGGTTTGGCACCGACGACTTCACGGTTGTGAACCTGGAGAATGTGCTGTCGGACCGCGCCGTCAAGCCGCGGGACAAGGGGCAGGCCACGGCCTTCTGGTTCATGGCCCCCGCCAGCTACGTGGACATCCTCACCGCCGGAAGCGTGGAGGGCGTGTCCGTGGCCAACAACCACACCCGGGACTACGGCGAGACCGGCTTCCAGGACACGGTCCAGACCGTCCGGGACGCGGGGATCGCCGTGGGCTCCAACGACGAGACCATGTACTTTGAGAAGGACGGCTTCACCGTGGCGGTGATCTGCAACGGGCTCTGGAACGAGGGACAGGCCGGGACCATCGCCTCCCGCGTCCGCAAGGCGTCGGAGGACTCGGACTTCCAAATCGTGTTCTTCCACGGCGGCACGGAGGGCGTCCACGAGCCGGAGGCCTGGAAAGTGCGGGCCTGCCGGGCCCTGGTGGACGCCGGGGCGGACCTGGTGCTGGGTGGGCACCCCCACGTGCTCCAGCCCATGGAGACCTACAGCGGCGCGGAGATCCTCTACTCCCTGGGCAACTTCTGCTACGGCGGCAGCCGTTACCCGGAAAACCGCACCCTCATCTACCGCCTGACCCTCACCGTCTCCCCGGAGGGGGAGCTGGTGGAGCAGCAGTCGGAGGTGGTCCCCTGCTACGTCTACACCGGGGAGGTCAACAACTTCCAGCCCGCCCCCATCGAGAACGAGGCGGAGAAGCAGCTGGTGCTGGACTTTCTGGCCGGGAACGCCAAGAGCCCCAAATAGCCTGGATACATATGAGCGCCCCCGGCGGGTGATACCGCCGGGGGCGCTGGGCCTGTCGAAAAAGGCCTGCGGCCTTTTCCGACAATAGGCTTCGCTGCGCTACGCGCCTCACCTGTGCGCCAAAGGCGCACAGATTCGACGCACGCTCCGCGCAAAGTGTTTTTTCCGACGTACACGCCGCCGGAAAAAAACGATTACACTGGCTTTCGCGCCTGCGGGCGCGAAACTCTGCGAGGCTTTTTCGACACGCTGAAGCGCCTCCGGCGGGTGATACCGCCGGGGGCGCTCTTATGCTCGCAGGAGACCTTTACAGGACCGTCACGTTCTTCGCCGCGTCGTAGGTGTGGGGCTCCTTACCGGCGGCCTTGCGGCCCACGGCCACGGCCACCTGGTAGACGTAGCCCTCCGGGAAACGCAGCGCCTTGGAGAACTCCTCTCCCCTCTCCCCGGTCATGACGCCCCGGATGCAGCCGATGATGAGGCTGCCCAGCCCCAGGCCCTCCGCCGCCAGGGCGATGTTCTCCGCGGCGATGCCCGCGTCCACCGCGCTCCAGTGGAAGGCGCTGTCGCCGCTGAGGACCAGCACCGTGGGGGCCTCATAGTAGAAGTTGTGGGGGGTGTCCTTGCCGCCGGCCAGCTCCCGCTGGATCTCCGCCAGCACCGGGCTGCCGCCGTCCGCCACAGTGACGTGGATCTCCTGCCGGTTGGCGGCGGTGGGGGCCTGGAGCGCCGCCTGGAGCAGCGTGGTCAGCTCCCCGTCCGTCAGCTTCTCCGGGGTGTAAGCCCGGGTGGAGCTCCGGTCCTTGATGGCCTGCAATACATCTTTCATGGTGATGACCTCCATTCAATTTTATTCATGCCATATGTGATTTATTTTACTCTCTTTCGAGCGAATTGTACAGCCCCGGATTTTCATTTTCTTCCTGCTACCGCCGGTTGGAGCGCCGCCAGAGCTTCTGCCGCTCCGCCGCGGCGATGAGCTCCTCCCGGAAATCCGGGTGGGCGATGGAGATCAGCATCTCCGCCCGCTCCCAGGTGGTGCGGCCCACCAGGTTGACCATGCCGTACTCCGTCACCAGGTAGTATGCCTGGCTCCGGGGGTCCGTGACGATGTCGCCCCGGAAATAGGGCAGGATGCGGGACCGCCTCTCCCCCGTCTTGTCCACATAGTAGGACGTCATGCAGATGAACGCCTTTCCGCCCCGGGACATGGCCGCGCCGGTCAGGTAGTCCAGCTGGCCGCCGGTCCCGCTGATGTGGCGGAGCCCGGCGCTCTCGGCGCAGACCTGCCCGTAGAGGTCCACGGCGATGCAGCTGTTGATGGAGATCATGTTGTCCAGCTGTCCGATGATCTCCGGGGCGTTGACGTATTCCAGCGGGGCGGCGATAACGCCGGGGTTCTGGTCCAGCCAGCCGTACAGCTCCCGGGACCCGAAGGCCATGCCGGTGATCCCCTTGTTCCGGTGCAGGTTCTTCCGGGCGTTGGTCAGTTTCCCCGCCTTGAAAAGCTCATAGTAGGCGTCGCCGCACAGCTCGGTGTGCATTCCCAGGTCCTTCAGGTCGGACTCCGCCAGGAGCGAGCCCACCACGTTGGGCATCCCGCCGATCCCCAGCTGGAGGGCGGCCCCGGAGGGGATGTGGGGCACGATCTGCCGGGCGATGGCGATATCCTCCGGCGTGGGCGCCGTGATGGGGAACTGGGGCAGGGGCGGGTGCTCCCCCTCCACCACATAGTCCGCCTCGGAGATGTGGACGCACTCGTCGAACCCGCCGTAAATGCGGGGCAGGCGCTCGTTGACCTCCAGGATGACCACATCCGCTTTCTCCATGATGCCGCGGGCGATGCCGGTGGCGCAGGAGAAATTAAAATAGCCGTGCTTATCCATGGGTGTCACGCAGAGCATGGCCACGTTGACCGTGAGAAAATGGCGGTAATAGGGCACCAGGTTCCGGAACACCATGGGGATGAAGCTGCACAGCCCCCTGTCGCACAGCTTTCGCTCATAGGCGGAGCAGTGCCAGCTGTTGTAGATGAAGTGCTCCCGGCTTGGGTCGCACTCCACTGTCCGGATCGGTCCAAACAGCAGATTGCTTCGGATCTTCACATCCGTCAGCTCGTCCCGCCGCTTGGCCAGGGCCGCGTCCAGCAGGGACGGGAAGCAGACGTTGGGCGTGTAGTCCACCCAGTCCCCGCTCTTCACCACCTGCACGGCCTCCTCCGGGGTGCGGAGCTTCCGCCGGTACTGCTCCAGATAGTCCTCCACTCCTGCCGCCTCCTTCCGGCTACCATGATAGCACAGACCGGGCGGCGTGTCCATCCAAAATGTGTCCCGAACGGCTCTATGGCCGCTGAAAAAATAGAACTCCCGCCTGTGCGGGAGTTCTCTCACAGTGTGCGCTATCCAAAAACGTCCCGTTATCCAAAGACGTCCCGGAACACCTGATAGCACCGGGCATCCAGCCACCCGGGAATGATGGCGAACTCAATGGCTAAAAATACGCCGCTGAACTCCGGCAGCACGTCCGCGTAGGCCGCCGCCACCACCTCCGGGTCGTTCTGGGAGGACAGGCAGCCGAACGCGCCCAGGACCAGGATATCCACCCGGTTGGCGGCGGCCACCGTCAGCATGTGGCGCGCCCGCTGCTCATGCAGGGCCCGCTGCTCCGCCGTACCCAGCCGGGACGCGCTGGTCAGGCTGTAATCGGGAATGTAGGACGGGATGTGCTGGAGATTGGGCGCGGAGCAGGTCACCACATCCACCTTGCACCACTCCGACTGCTCCAGCCGCTGGGGAATGTCTGCGTCGCTCTTGATGATCAGGATATCCGGGGAGTAGATCACCGCGTCGCTGTACCGCGCGTCTCCCATCTCCCGGTGGTGGTTGTAATACCCCTCCCAGGGGGCCTTGCTGTTCAGCACGGGGTACAGCGTGGAGCAGCGGCAGAGGCTCTCCTCCTGGGTGCGCCCGCCCTGGGCGACCCGGCTCCCCGGCGTGATGGCGGAGGCGAAATTGTGGACCGCGATGCGGCGGCCCGGGTACTCCTGGGACAGCTCCCTGGCGGCCTGGAATGTCCCGCGATGGGTCACGGAGACCTCTGTGTGCGCCACGGCGCGCGCCCGGTCCAGTTCCGGATAGTCGTCCTGGGGATACACCACGGTGTTCCGGATGGATCTGCTGACCGCTTTTTCCAGTGAACGGTCCTGATAGATCCAATCCTCCGTGTCACGAAAGGCATGGATCAACTGCTCGCTGCTGGCCATTCTGAATCGCCCTCCTTCCTGACCTGCAAATACAGACCTGTGAACAAGACCATTGTATCAGAATTTGCAGGATTTGTCTATAAAATTTTCATATGCCTGCAAATTTTTTCATTGACAGTCTCCGCGATTCTTCGCCGCGGCATGCCGGTTCCTTCCAGACGGCGGCCCCGCCGTGTAACGAAAATGTTACCAAATCTGTTACCGTTTTTTATCTTGCTTTTCCCGGCGAACGGAGGGATAATAGGGGTATCAATTTCTGTCGAAAGAAGTCTTTGCCATGAAGCGATCACTGTCTTTATTTCTTGTCCTGTTCTTTCTCCTGTCCTGCGCCGGATGCGGAAAGAAGGAACCCCCGCCATCGGACGGCACCCAGGACGCCGTCACCACCCAGGACGGCCAGACCGCGCCGCCGGAGATGAAGGACGACGGCCTCCCCAGCGAGGACCTGTCCGTCCAGCCGCCTGAGGAGGAGGAACCGCCGGAGGACGAGCCCTACGTCCGCGTCATCGACCCGTCCAAGCCCATGGTGGCCCTGACCTTTGACGACGGCCCGGACGAGCTCTACACGGACCAGATCCTCAACACCCTGGTGGAGAACCACGCCCTGGCCACCTTCTTCGTGGTGGGCCAGATGGTGGACGCCTTCCCCGACGTGGTGAAACGGCTGGCGGAGGCCGGGTGCGAGGTGGGCAGCCACAGCTACGCCCACGGCAGCCTCACCAAGCTGACCCCGGCGGAGCTCCGGAGCGACATCGACCGGGCGGACGCCGCCATCCAGGAGGCCACCGGCTCCGCCCCCTACCTGATCCGCCCCCCCTACGGCTCGGTGAACAACACCGTCTCCGCCATGACCGGCCGCCCCATGATCTGCTGGAACGTGGACACCGAGGACTGGAAGAGCCGGGACGCCCAGACCGTGGCGGACTACATCAAGAACTACGGCGACCTGGACGGCGACGTGGTGCTGTTCCACAGCATCTATGAGAGCACCGCCCAGGCCATCGACATGCTGGTCCCCTGGCTCCAGGAACAGGGCTACCAGCTGGTCACCGTGACGGAGCTGATGAGCTACTACTACGGCGAGTGGCCCCAGCCCTGCACCACCTACTGGAACTACTTCGCCGTCACCCCCAAGACGGACTCCCCCCTGCCGCTGCCCGGTCCCGGCGACCTGGTGGCCCAGCCCCAGGAGGTGCCCGACGCCCCGGCCGCGCCCGCTGCGCCCACCACCACACCGGCCGCGCCGTCCCAGCCTACCCAGCCCTCTCAGCCCGCCTCCACCGCTCCTCAGCCCGACACGTCCACTCCGCCCCAGGATACCACTCCCACCCCGGAGGAGCCCGCCGCGCCTGAGGAGCCGGAGGAAACGGCCCCGCCGGTGGAGCCGGAGGAGCCTACCATCCCGGACGCGGACCCGTCCGGCGGGGAGACGCAGGAGCCCGGCGAGGACGGAGGGGACAGCGACCTCCCCGACTGGCTGTTCTGATACGATCCTCCCATTGAAAGCATACTTCCCCTCATCCCCCATTCTTAACCGATACGATTCTTCAATTAGAACGATCTATCGTCACCGTGTGAGCAATGCAGGAATCGCAGCGCCTTGGTAGCGATATGAAAGTTCTTTTTGATACTTTTTCTTTCAAGAAAAAGTATGAAGGAGGCTGTGTTTGGACTGATGGCTTCACATCCACGGAAACGGATGAAGCTCTCCAGCGTGCAGATCATCGCGCTGGGCTTCTTCCTGATGATCGCGCTGGGGACCGGGCTGCTGATGCTGCCCTTCTCCAGCCAGGGACCGGGGCACGCCTCCTTTGGCGACGCCCTCTTTACCGCCACCTCCGCCTCTTGCGTCACGGGCCTGGTGATGCGGGACACGGGCACCTACTGGACCACTTTCGGCCAGCTGGTGATCATCGTCCTCATCCAGATCGGCGGCCTGGGGTTCATGACCATCGCCACCCTGTTCTCCCTGCTGCTCCGCCGCCGCATGGGCCTGCGGGAGCGGGAGGTGGTGGTGGACAGCGTCAGCTACGGACGCCTGGGGGGCCTGCGGCCCTTCATGAAGCGGGTCCTGCTGGGGACCCTGGTGGTGGAGGGCGCCGGCGCGGTGCTGCTGTCCCTCCGCTTCGTCCGGGACTTCGGGCTGGGCAAAGGCGTCTACTACGGCGTGTGGCACAGCGTGTCCGCTTTCTGCAACGCCGGGTTCGACCTGATGGGCGGCCACAGCGGGGTGTTCTCCTCCTTCGTGGCCTACGCCGCCGACCCACTAGTGATCGGCACCCTCTCGGCCTTGATCCTGCTGGGCGGGGCGGGGTTCCTGGTGTGGGACGACCTGATCGTCCACCGGCTCCACTGGCGGCGCTGGCGGCTCCAGACCAAGGTGGTGCTGGCGGTGAACGCCGTGCTGGTGGGGTTCGGCACCCTGCTGTTCCTGCTCTTTGAGCGGAACAACCTGGGTGCGGGGCTGCCCTTCGGGGAGCAGCTCCTGGCGGCCCTCTTCGACGCCGTGACGCCCCGCACCGCCGGCTTCAACTCCACCGACACCGCCGCCCTCAGCCCCGGCAGCTTCCTGCTGACTATCATGCTCATGTTCATCGGCGGCAGCCCCGGCTCCACCGCCGGTGGCGTCAAGACCACCACGGTCTTCGTCATCCTGCTCCACACCTTCACCGGCATCCGCCGGGAGCAGAGCGCCAACGCCTTTGGCCGCAGCATCGCCGACGACGCGCTGAAAAAGGCCACCGCCGTGTTCTTCACCAATCTGCTGCTGGCCCTCACCGGCGCCCTGGCCATCTGCGCCATCCAGACCCTGCCGCTGACCGACGTGCTCTTCGAGACCTTCTCCGCCATTGGCACTGTGGGCATGACCACCGGCGTCACCAGGAGCCTCGCCCCTCTCAGCCGGGTGGTCATCATCTTCCTGATGTACTGCGGTCGTCTGGGCAGCGTGTCCTTCGCGGTGGCCCTGCTGGAGAAGCGGGCCCTGCCCCCCGTCACCCTGCCTAAAGAAGATATCACCATCGGCTAACCTACTTTTTCTTGAAAGAAAAAGTAGGCAAAAAGAACTTTAATCTCGCTCTGTGGGTCTTCGCGCCGTCCGGCTTTTCCGCACGGTAACGGTCATGCGGAGCTCTCTGGCAACGAGCTGGCCCCAACATCATTCATTCCGGGAGGTCAATGTTTTCATGAAATCCTTTCTCATCATCGGCATGGGCTCCTTTGGCCACCACCTGTGCCGAGCCCTGTCCAAGCAGCGCTGCGAGGTCATGATCGTGGACCGCACCAGCGACACCCTGGAGGACATGCTGCCCTACGTGGTCAGCGCCAAGGTGGGCGACTGCACCAACGAGGAGGTGCTGCGCTCCTTCGACGTGGAGAGCTTTGACGCCTGCTTCGTGTGCGTGGGCGACGACAGCGTGCTGGACAGCCTCCAGATCACCAGCCTTCTCAAGGAGGTGGGGGCCAAGAAGGTGTTCAGCAAGGCGGACAACGACGTGCAGGCCAAATTCCTGCTCCGCAGCGGCGCGGACGAGATCATCTACCCGGAGCTGGAGATCGCCACCCGCATCGCGGTCAGCGAGAGCTCGGACAGCATCTTCGACTGCATCCGCCTCACGGCGGAGTACTCCATCTATGAGCTGGCGCCCCTGAAGCAGTGGATCGGCAAGAGCCTGAAGGAGCTGGATTTCCGGGCCCAATACGATCTGACGGTCATTGCCGCCATCCGGGATGGCGTGGTCCGGCCGAACCTCAGTCCGGGGTACACCTTTAAGGCGGACGAGCATCTGCTGGTGCTGGGGCACCTGGAGGATATACGGAAAATCATTAAATAAAAATTTTGGGTCCGGGAGCGGTCAGCTCCCGGACCCTTCCTTATGTGCGTAGGGGCTTCCAGCCCCTGCCGGGCTTGGGAGGGGCCTTTCGGCCCCTACTCACCCCGGGGTACTTTTCCCTCGCAGGAAAAGTACCCAAAAGTGCGCTTAAGGGGGCTTGCGCCCCCTTAAGAATCCCTTTGGGATGACGGTTAAGGGCAGATGGGTGTTGAGTAGAACCCAGAGAAAGCTTTCATCTGTACTGCGGTGGTGTTTTTTCCGTAGTCTTACTGCCGGTTGCTCCGTTCCACTACGCAATTGGGGGCGCGGTGCTGGTTGGGTGGGGCTGGGAAGTATATCTCTCTGTCAATTCTTGCAGCACCGTTACATTCTTTTTGGGGACTTCTGCGCTCTCCGCGTTCAGTTGGCCCAGGGACACACTCTTATTTTTCCCGTGGTAGTCGCTTCCTCCTGAGACTTGGAGGCCGTGGGAATGGGCCTCCTGCTCCAGGCGGAGGCACTGCTCCGCCGGATATTTGGAGTACCAGCACTCCATCCCCGTGATTCCCGCGTCCAACAGCTCCCGGAGCATCTTTCGGAACTCCTCCGGGGTCAGCGTCCGCTTCCCCTCCTCGCCCATGGGGTGGGCCCAGACGGCGGCGCCCCCGGCGGAGCGGATGGCGGCGACAGCCCTCCCCGCCTCCACCCGGTCGGAGGGCGTGGGACAGGGGTCGATGAGCTCCCGGATGGCGCTATTTCGGTCCGGGGCATAGCCGCACCGGGCCAGCAGCGCCCCCAGGTGGGGCTTTCCGGCGCTGGGCATGGCCCGCAGGGCGTCCAGCGCAGCCTCCGGCAGCTCGTACCCGTGCCGCCGCAGGTAGTCCAGCCGCGTCTCCAGCTTGGTCCGCCGGAGTTTGGCGGCCTCCGCCAGCAGGGATGTGAACGCCGGGTCCTCGGTCCGAACTCCCAGGCCCAGGATGTGGCACTTGCCGGAGGCGGTCCTGGAACTGACCTCGATTCCGGGAATCAGCGTCATTCCCTCCTCTGCCGCGGCCAGAAACTCCCGCACTCCCGCCACGGTATCATGGTCCGTCAGTGCGAGGGTGTCTATCCCGGCGGCCCTGGCTTTTCGGACCAGCACCGACGGCGCGTCGGTGCCGTCCGAGGCGGTGGAATGGATATGCAGATCGACCATGGTCCTAATCTCCTTGTTGGCGGGCAATAGGGGCCTCCGGCCCCTACCAGGCTTGGTAGGGACCTTCGGTCCCTGCTGACCCTGGGTTACTTTTTGTGCAAACAAAAAGTAACCAAAAAATTGCTTAAGGGGCTGGGGCCCCTTAAGAATCCCCAGGGATGGCGATTAAGGGCAGTTGGATGGTTGAACTAGGGGTCAGGGAAACTTTCATCGGGGGTGCTGTCTCGTTTTTCCGAAGTCGATACTATGGGTTGCTCCGTTCCACTACGCAATTGATGGATGTTTCTTGTCGGGCCGTATACGGAAATCTGTCTTTTGCGTAGTGGAACGGAGCAGGACGCAGTCGGACTACGTAAAAAACGACCAGCGCACCCAATGTCCGGTTTCGCCGCAGCAGGATCTCCTTGGGGACATACTCACCATAGCCGCTTCGCCCCCATACACGGGACCCGGTTCGGTTTAGCCAAAACCAGCTACAGGGGGAGCGCAAAATAAAAACAAAAAATATGGTTATCCCTTTAGTTAAGCAAGTGCAGAGTCCGGATTTTTGGACAGTAAAAGCTGTAGAATAGAGCCAT
>CANQCS010000006.1 GCA_947589745.1 uncultured Oscillospiraceae bacterium | reverse complement strand
CGGTCTGGACGAACTCGGGCTCATTGCCGTGCTTTTTCTTGACGTTCTCGATGACGCTGGCGACATACGCATTCATAGTTGTACCCTCCTCAAACATTTCCAAACACAAAAAATTTTGTCAGAGCAGGCAGGATAGGCTCCCCGCCAAATGCCCTGCGTTGACTATTCTACCATCAATCTGCCCAAAATACAACCAAAATTTCGCGGAAATAGTTGTGCAATTTATAAAAGATTTCCGTCATTCTTTGTGCAATTTTTCACATACTTTCTGTTAGGCCCGCTTCCGGCTTTGGTGAAATAGTTCACGAGAAGGCAGAGAATGGACTCTGCCGCCCCGCCGCCGGCCGGGCGCGTACCCGGTTCGGCCCCGGTCCCGCCTCTCCGGCGGCCTTTTGGCGGAAAAAGGTCCCGCCGCCAAATCTCCCCTTGACAAATCCCGGAAAAACCGCTACCATCACAGTACGATACAAAAGACGGCACACGCCCCCTGACGGGTACGGCGTGGGCCTTTTCGCGCGTTGCCGCGCTGTTTTGTCCAGGAGGAAACCGTATGGAACAGCTTTTGCAGACCATCCTGCAGATCCCGGAGGCCGGGGCGCTGGCCGCCGCGGTGGAGGGGGGCGGCTGCCCAGCCGCCGTGACGGGGCTGGCCCCCGTTCACCGGGCCACCCTGGCCGCCGCCCTCACCGCCGAGAGCGGACGCCCCCTGGTGATGGTCTGCGCCGATGAGAGCGAGGCCATCCGCCTGGCGGAGGACCTGGAGGTGCTGCTGGCCCGGAAGCCCCTGCGGCTCTTCGCCCGGGAGCTCCACATCCGCGCCGGCACCGTGGCCTCCAGAGAGTGGGAGCACGAGCGCATCGCCGCCCTCTGCGAGCTGAGCCGGGGGAGCGCGCCCCTGGTGGTGGCCACCTGCGAGGGCCTGCTCCAGAAGACCAGCCCCGTGGAGCGGCTGCGGGACGCCTCCCTGACCCTGGAGATCGGTGGGCGGTACGACCTGACGGACCTGCCCCGGTTCCTGACGGACGCCGGGTACAGCCGGTCCGGCCAGGTGGAGGGCGTGGGGCAGTTCGCCCTCCGGGGCGGCATCCTGGACGTGTTCTCCCCCCGGATGGAGGAGCCGGTGCGCTGCGAGTTCTTCGACGACGAGCTGGACTCCATGGGCGTCTTTGACACCGCCACCCAGCGCCGGACCCGGAACATCCGCTCCGCCCTGGTGCTGCCGGCCCTGGAGCTGCTGCCGGGGGCGGAACCGGCCAGCGTGTTCGGCTACCTGCCCCCTGACGCCCTGGTGTGCCTCACCGAGGCGGGCCGGGTCAGCGAGCGGGTGAAGGGCGTACTGTGGCAGGCCAAGGAGGACACCGAGGTCCTGCTGGCCGCCGGGGAGAAGGACGGGGACCTGATGGGGCTGCTCCTGAGCCAGAGCGAGTGGCTGGCGGCCCTGGAGGAGTTCCCAGTGTGCATGATGTCCTCCCTGCCCACCTCCCGGTATCCCCTGGATCCCAGGACCCTGCTGGCGGTCACCGCCAAGCAGCTCAGCGCCTACGGCGGCAGCCTGGAGGCCGCCGCCGGGGACCTGGAGCACTACCTGTCCAGCGGCTACGGGGTCCTGCTCCTCTGCGGCAGCCCCGCCAAGGGCCGGAACCTCCAGCGGATGCTCCAGGAGCGGAGCATCCCCGCCACCCTGGACTTCGACCTGCAGGCCATGCCCCGGGGCGGCGAGATCCGCATCTCCGTGGGGGCCCTCTCCGCCGGGGCGGAGTACCCCCAGCTGCATCTGGCGGTCCTCACCGAGGGCCAGCTCACCGCCGCCACCTCCGGCAAGAAGGGCCCCGCCCGCCACTCCGGCAAAAAGGACAGCCGCCAGAAGCTCCTCAGCTACACCGACCTGACCCCCGGCGACCTTGTGGTCCACAAGCACCACGGCATCGGCCGCTTTGAGGGCATCCGCAAGATGCCCGTGGACGGGGTGGAGAAGGACTACATCAAGATCGCCTACGCCGGGGGCGACAGCCTCTATGTCCCCGCCACCCAGCTGGACATGGTCAGCAAGTACATCGGCGGGGGCGGCAGCGGCGAGGACGAGGGCCGTCCCGCCAAGCTGAACAAGCTGGGCGGCACGGACTGGAGCAAGCAGAAGAGCCGGGCCAGGGCCGCCGCCAAGGACCTGGCCAAGGGCCTCATCGCCCTCTACGCCGAGCGGCAGCGCCGCCCTGGCTTCGCTTTCTCTCCGGACTCCCCCTGGCAGCGGGAGTTCGAGGAGGCCTTCGACTATGTGGAGACCGACGACCAGCTCCGGTGCGTGGCGGAGATCAAGAAGGACATGGAGCGGCCCGTGCCCATGGACCGGCTGCTCTGCGGCGACGTGGGCTACGGCAAGACGGAGGTAGCCCTCCGGGCGGTGATGAAGTGCGTGCTGGACGGCAAGCAGGCCGCCATCCTGGTGCCCACCACCGTCCTGGCCCAGCAGCACTTCACCACGGCAGTGAACCGCTTCCGGGGCTTCCCGGTGGAGATCCGGGTGCTGAGCCGGTTCCAGACCGCCGGGCAGGCCCGGCAGATTTTGGCGGAGCTGGCCGCCGGGCGGGTCGATCTGCTCATCGGCACCCATAAGCTGCTGCAAAAGAGCATCCGGTTCAAGGACCTGGGCCTGCTGGTGGTGGACGAGGAGCAGCGCTTCGGCGTCACCCACAAGGAGAAGCTGAAGGAGATGGCCCGGCAGGTGGACGTGCTGACCCTCTCCGCCACCCCCATCCCCCGGACGCTGAACATGGCCCTCTCCGGCATCCGGGATATGTCCATCCTGGAGGAGCCCCCCCACGACCGCCAGCCGGTCCAGACCTACGTGCTGGAGCACGACTGGGGCATCCTGGCCGACGCCATGCGCCGGGAGATCGACCGGGGCGGCCAGGTGTACTACCTCCACAACCGGGTGGAGACCATCGACCTCACCGCCGCCCGCATCCAGAAGCTGGTGGGGGAGGACGTGAAGGTGGCGGTGGGCCACGGAAAGATGGAGGAGCGGGAGCTGAGCTCCGTCATGGAGAAGATGGTGGAGGGCGAGGCCCAGATCCTGGTCTGCACCACCATCATCGAGACCGGCATCGACATCGCCAACGTCAACACCCTCATCATCGAGGACGCGGACCGGATGGGCCTCAGCCAGCTCCACCAGCTCCGGGGCCGCATCGGCCGCAGCGCCCGGCGGGCCTACGCCTACCTGACCTACCGCCCCGGCAAGGTCCTCACCGAGATCGCCTCCAAGCGGCTCACCGCCATCCGGGAGTACGTGGAGTTCGGCTCCGGCTTCAAGATCGCCATGCGGGACCTGGAGCTCCGGGGCGCGGGGAACCTGCTGGGCCCGGAGCAGTCCGGGTACATGATGACCGTGGGCTACGACATGTACCTCCAGCTGCTGGAGGACGCGGTGCTGGAGGAGCAGGGCAAGCCCAAGACGGTGTCCACCGAGTGCTCGGCGGACCTGACCGTGTCCGCCAACATCCCGGACCGGTACGTCCCCGACTCCGGCCAGCGGATGGACCTGTACCGCCGCATCGCCGCCGTCCGCAGCCAGGACGACGCCTCGGAGCTCTTAGACGAGCTGATGGACCGCTACGGCGAGCCGCCCCAGCCGGTGTACGCCCTGCTGGACGTGGCCCTGCTGCGGGCGGCGGCGGCCAAGGCGGGCATCTCCGACATCTCCCAGCGGGGGGATAAGCTGAAGTTCGTCATCAGGAATTTCTCCGTGGAGGCCGTGGCCGCCGTGTGCGGCAGCCCCAAGTACCGGCGGCGGCTGTCCCTGGCCGCCGGGGAGGTGCCCGCCCTGACCCTCACCGTCACCGGCAAGGAGCCGGTGCTGGAGACGGCGCTGACCCTGGTGGAGGACCTGCAGCTGGCCGTGGACGCGGCTCAAAAACAGGAAAAATGAGATTGTAACCAGGCGGAAAGCATGGTATGATATCGCTGACCGATTCCCGCGGGCGCTGCCCGTATCTCAGAAAATTGTGAGGAAACGACATGAAACGTTGGATGACCACCCTGTTGGCCCTGGCGCTGCTGCTGACGCTGTGCGCGGGCTGCGGAAACAACGGGGACCCGGCCCAGGACCCCGGCGAGAGCCAGGACCAGACCACCGGCCAGGCCCCGGAGGACCCGGCCCAGGACGCCGAAGACGGGGAGACCGCCCCCAATATCTTCACCGAGCTCACCGGCATCGCCGCGGATGAGACCGCCGTCACGGTGGACGGCAACGCGATCCCGGCGGACCTCTACTTCTACTGGCTGTCCTACACCGCCAACAACATGGAGTACCAGCTCCAGACCTACGCCATGTACGGCATGTACGCGGAGCTCTTCGACGAGAACGGCGCGCTGGTATGGGACGGGGAGCTGACGCCGGGCATGACCCTGCGGCAGTATGTCGCCGGATCCGCGGAGAACTCCGCCAAGTTCTACGCCGCCCTGGAAAATCTGGCGGCGGAAAACGGCGTGGTCCTCACCGATGAGGACAAGGCGGCCCAGGCCGCGGACGACGCCGCCTCCGTCGAGGAGGCCGGCGGTCAGGAGGCCTTTGACGCCCAGCTCGCCCAACTGGGCATCAGCCGGGCCTCCTTCGACCGGGTCAACTCCGACTACTACCTCTTCACCCACCTGACGGAGCTGGCCCAGCAGGAGGGCAGCGGGATCTACCTGGAGCCAGCCGGGTACGACCAGTACGCCACCTACGCCGACCACATCCTTCTGTCCACCATCGACCTGGACACCCGGGAGCCCCTGAGCGAGGAGGAGATCGCCGCCAAGTACGCCACCGCCCAGGACCTCCTGGCCCAGCTCCAGGCGGCGGAGGACGTGGAGACCCTCTTTGCCCAGCTGGCCGACCAGTACAGCGAGGACACCGGGCGGGCGACGAATCCCAACGGCTATATCTACACCCCCGGCACCATGGTGACGGAGTTCGAGGACGCGGCGGCGGCCCTGGCCCCCGGCGAGATCAGCGATATCGTGGAGACCACCTACGGCTACCACATCCTGCTGCGGAAGGACCTGGCCCAGGGCCTCGCGGCGGACCCGGAGCAGAAGGCGGCCCTGGCGGAGGAATACGTCAACGACCTGATCACGCTCCGCATGAATGACGCCGAAGTGGTGGTCAGCGATGCCGTGGCCGCCGTGGACGTGGCCGAGTTTTACGCGGGGTACGCCGCGAGGTTCCAGGAGACCGCCGGGGACAGCGGGGAGACGGACGGCGCGGCTGACAACGGTACTGACGCCAGCGGCGAGACAGCCGGCGGTGACGGCACGGATACCGGCGACACCGCCCCCGACAGCGGCGCTGAGGCCGAGTAAGCCCATGCCCAATGGGATAATCATTATTGACAAACCCGCCGGTTGGACCAGCATGGATGTCTGCGCCAAGCTGCGGGGGATACTGAGAGAGCGGCGGATCGGCCACGCTGGGACGCTGGACCCCATGGCCACCGGCGTGCTGCCGGTGTTCGTGGGCGCCGCCACCCGGGCGGTGGAGTTCGCCGAGAAGGGCGACAAGGAGTATCTCGCCGGGCTGCGGCTGGGCGTGGTCACCAACACCCAGGACACCACCGGCGAGATCCTGGAGCAGCGCCCTGTTACCATCAGCCGGGCGGAGCTGGAGGCGGTGCTGCCCCGGTTCACCGGACTCATTGAGCAGATCCCGCCCATGTTCTCCGCCATCAAGCGGGACGGGAAGAAGCTCTACGAGCTGGCCCGGAGGGGCCAGGAGGTGGAGCGACAGCCCCGGCCCGTGACCATCCATGCCCTGGAGGTCCTGGGGCAGAGCGGGGAGGGGGACTATCTCCTTCGGGTCCTCTGCTCCAAGGGCACCTACGTCCGCACCCTCTGCCATGATATCGGCGCCGCCCTGGGCTGCGGCGGGTGCATGTCCAGCCTCCGCCGGACCATGGCCGCCGGGTTCTCCATCCAGGAGGCGGTGACCCTGGAACAGGTCCAGGAGGCGGGAGAACAACTGCTGCGCCCCGTGGACAGCCTCTTTGCGGACAGGCCCGCCTTCCGCCTGGCCACGCCCCGGCAGGAGCACCTGTGCCGCAACGGCAACCCCGTCCCCGCCCTCGGCCTGACCGCCGGGGAGTACCGGGTCTACGGCCCGGACGGCGTCTTCCTCTGCCTGAGCCGGTGGGAGAAGGGCAGGCTGGTGTCCATCAAAAACTTTTTCGGCGGGTAGGCCGCCTCTTTAGGAGAGATCAACTTGGACCAACAGCGCAAGACCGTCGTGGCCCTGGGCTTCTTCGACGGCATCCACCTGGGCCACCAGGCCCTGCTGCGCCGGACGGTGGAGCGGGCCGCGGAGCTGGACATGATCCCCGCCGTCTACACCTTCGACCGCTCCCCCCGGGAGTTCGTCACCGGCGTGCCGGTGCCGCTGCTGGTGGCCCCGGAGCACCGGCGGGAGGCCATCACCGCCCTCTTCCCCATCCGGGAGGTCATCGTGGCCCCCTTCGACCACGACCTGATGACCATGCCCTGGGAGCGTTTCGTGGAGATGCTGGCGGAGCGGTACCGGGCCGGATTCCTGGTGGCGGGCCACGACTTCCGCTTCGGCCACAGGAACGAGGGCACGGCGGCGCTGCTGCAGGAGAAGGCCGCGGCGCTGGGCATCGGCTGCGATATCATCCCCGCCGTCACCCTGGACGGCGTCACCGTCAGCTCCACCCACATCCGCGCCCTGCTGGAGCGGGGCGAGGCGGCGGAGGCGGCCCGGTTCCTGGGCCGGCCCTTCTCCATCACCGGGCGGGTGCGCCACGGCAAGGGCCTGGGCTCCCGGCTGGGGATGCCCACCGCCAACCTGGTCCCCCCGGCGGGACAGCTGGTCCCCACCCACGGCGTGTACGTCACGGAGGTGGCGGTGGAGGGGCAGCGTTTCCCCGCCGTCACCAACGTGGGCGTGCGGCCCACTGTAGACGCGAACGGGGAGGTCAATGTGGAGAGCCACCTGCTGGACTGCGGAGAGCGCCTCTACGGCCGGCAGTGCCGGGTGGAGTTTTTGGCCTACCTCCGCCCGGAGCAGAAATTCCCTGATCTGGATACCCTTCGCGCCCAGGCCGCCCGGGACGCCGGGACCGCCAGGGCCTACTTCACCGGAGAGAAGGAGAGGGAAGCGCGATGAAGCACGTGTTCATCATCAACCCCGCCGCCGGAAAGCGGGACCGGGCCGCCGAGCTGATGGCGGCCGCCAAGCAGCTCCAGCAGCGCCACGGCCTGGAGGTGGAGACGGTCCTGACCCGCCGCCCCGGCCACGCCCAGGAGACCGCCCGGTCCCTGGCCCAAAGGGGGGAGACTGTCCGGCTCTACGCCTGCGGCGGCGACGGCACCCTCAGCGAGGTGGCCAACGGGATGGCCGGGTACGCCAACGCCGCCATGACCTGCGTCCCCTCCGGGACCGGCAACGACTTCCTCAAAAACTTCGGGGACAAGGCCGCCCTGTTCGCGGACCCGGAGAACCTGTGGGACGGCCCCCGGTTTCCCCTGGACGCCATCGACTGCAATGGTCGGCTGGCTCTCACCGTGGCCTGCTCCGGCTTTGACGCCCAGGTGGCGGAGGACGTGCACCGGTACGGCGACATGCCCCTCCTCAAGGGCCAGGGCAGCTACATCGCCTCCCTGGCGGTGAACTTCCTCCTGCGGGGCATCGGCCACCGCTGGACCATCACCGCCGGCGGAGAGACCTTCTCTGGGGACTACGCTCTGGCCGCCGTGTGCAACGGGCGGTACTACGGGGGCGGCTTCATCCCCACCCTGGCCGCCCGGATGGACGACGGGGTGCTGGACACTATCCTGGTGAAGAAGGTCAGCCGCCTGGAGTTCCTGCGGCTGGTGGGCCGGTACGCCAAGGGGCAGTATTACCTGCTGCCGGACTACGCCCGGCGCATCGCCGCCCAGGAGCTGACCATCGAGTCCCCGGACAGGGACATCGTCACCTGCCTGGACGGGGAGGCCGTCCACAATAAGCGGGTCGTCATCTGTCTCTCGGAGAAACGGGTCAACTTCTTCGGTCCCGCGGGCTGCGACCCCAACGCCACCTGGGTCCCCCTGCCGGAACAGGTCCCCGCCGCCAGTTTGTGAACTTTTTGTAAAAGAGAAAAATTTTCCCCCAAACCCCCTTGCAATGTGGTGGGGGATGGTGTAATATAAGCACCGTTAGCACTCCGGAATTTCGAGTGCTAACGGTGTCAAAATTTGTTCAAAAAAATATTCATATAGGAGGAACCAAACCTATGAAGCTCACACCGTTAGCAGACCGTGTCGTCCTGAAGGCCATGGAGGCCGAGGAGACGACCAAGGGCGGCATCATCCTCACCTCCAGCGCCAAGGAGAAGCCCTCCGTGGCCGAGGTCATTTCCGTGGGACCCGGCGGCATGGTGGATGGCAAGGAGATCGTCATGAGCGTGAAGCCCGGCGACAAGGTCATCACCGACAAGTACGCCGGTTCCAACGTGAAGATCGGCGACGAGGAGTTCGTCATCGTCCGCCAGGGCGACATTCTCGCCATCGTCGAGTAAGCTCTTATCTGAAAAAATAATTGGAGGTTATGCGATATGTCTAAGTTAATCAAGCGCGGCGAGGATGCCCGCAAGGCGCTGGAGATCGGCGTCAACCAGCTGGCCGATACCGTCAAGGTCACCCTGGGCCCCAAGGGCCGCAACGTGGTGCTGGACAAGAAGTACGGCGCTCCCCTCATCACCAACGACGGCGTCACCATCGCCAAGGAGATCGAGCTGGAGGACCCCTTTGAGAACATGGGCGCCCAGCTCGTCAAGGAAGTCTCCACCAAGACCAACGACGTGGCCGGCGACGGCACCACCACCGCCACCCTGCTGGCCCAGGCCATCATCGGCGAGGGCCTGAAGAACCTGGCCGCCGGCGCCAACCCCATCGTCATGAAGAAGGGCATCGCCAAGGCCGTGGAGGCCGCCGTGGCGTCCGTCAAGGCCGACTCCCAGAAGGTCAACGGCACTGACGACATCGCCCGCGTGGGCACCGTGTCCTCCGGCGACGAGACCATCGGCAAGCTGATCGCCGAGGCCATGGAGAAGGTCTCCGCGGACGGCGTCATCACCATCGAGGAGTCCAAGACCGCCGAGACCTACAGCGAGGTCGTCGAGGGCATGATGTTCGACCGCGGCTATATCACCCCCTATATGGTCACCGACACCGAGAAGATGGAGGCCGTCGTGGACGACGCCTACATTCTCATCACCGACAAGAAGATCTCCGTCATCGCCGACATCCTGCCCATTCTGGAGCAGCTGGTCCAGTCCGGCAAGAAGCTGGTCATCATCGCCGAGGATGTGGAGGGCGAGGCCCTCAGCACCCTTATTGTGAATAGGCTCCGCGGCACCCTGAACGTGGTGTGCGTAAAAGCTCCTGGCTTCGGTGACCGGCGCAAGGAGATGCTCCAGGATATCGCCATCCTCACCGGCGGCCAGGTCATCAGCGAGGAGCTGGGCTATGAGCTGAAGAGCGCAGACATCTCCATGCTGGGCCGCGCCCGTCAGGTCAAGGTCACCAAGGAGAACACCGTCATCGTGGATGGCGCCGGCGACAGCGAGGCCATCAAGGCCCGTGTGGCCCAGATCCGCAGCCAGATCGCCGTCACCACCAGCGACTACGACAAGGAGAAGCTCCAGGAGCGCCTGGCCAAGATGGCCGGCGGCGTGGCCGTCATCAAGGTGGGCGCCGCCACCGAGACCGAGATGAAGGAGAAGAAGCTCCGCATCGAGGACGCCCTGAACGCCACCAAGGCCGCTGTGGAAGAGGGCATCGTGGCCGGCGGCGGCACCGTGTACGTCAACGCCATCCCCGCTGTCAACGCCCTGGTGGGCGAGCTGGAGGGCGACGAGAAGACCGGCGCCCGCATCATCGCCAAGGCCCTGGAGGCCCCCACCCGTCAGATCGCCGCCAACGCGGGCCTGGACGGCAGCGTGGTGCTGGAGAACGTGAAGAAGGCCGACAAGGGCATCGGCTTCGACGCCTACAAGGAGGAGTATGTGGACATGATCGCCGCCGGCATCGTGGACCCGGCCAAGGTCACCCGCTCCGCCCTGGAGAACGCCGCCTCCGTGGCCTCCATGGTCCTGACCACCGAGTCCCTGGTGGCTGACAAGCCCGAGCCCCCCGCGCCTCCCGCACCCGGCGGCGGCATGGGCGGCGACATGGGAATGTATTAAAATCAAAAATAGGTGGGCGTCAAAGACGCCCACCTATTTTTGAGGGGAGATTCGCTCCGCTACGCGCCTCGTTTGTGCGCCAAGGGCGCACAAACTCGACGCACGCTCCGCGCAGAGTGTTTTTCCGACGTACACGCCGCCGGAAAAACGGATTTCACTTTCTTTCGCGCCGTGCGCGGCGCGAAACTCTGCGAGGCTTTTTTGAAAAGCTAAGGTCCCCGGCATCCGTCGGACGCCGGGGACCTATCATGTAGATGCTTATGAATGCGAGAACCGGAACTCCGTGGTGTAGTCATACCGCTGTCCGGGCCGGAGCACAATGTCGCCCCACTCCGGGTGGTTGGGGCTGTCGGGGAAATACTGGGTCTCCAGGCAGACCCCCTGGCGGGGGCGGTATCCCTCGCCGTTCTTGGCGCTGGAGTCAGTGCGCAGGCCGTTGGCGGTGTAGAGCTGGATGCCGGGCTTTTGCGTCCAGACCTCCATGGTGATGCCGGTCCGGTCGCCGGTGAGCCGCGCCGCCCGGCGCAGGCCCTGGGCGGGGTTGAGGACAAAGTTGTGGTCATACCCGCCCACGTTCCGGAGCTGCTGGTCGTTGGCGTCGATGTCCCGCCCCAGGGGCTTCTCCGCCGTAAAGTCGAAGGGCGTACCGGCCACAGGCCGGGCCATAGCGGTGGGGATGGAGTCCGGCCCCACGGGGGTGTAGCTGCGGGAGGAGAGCCAGAGGCGGTGTCCCATGGCGTCCCCGCCGCCGTTGAGGTTGAAGTAGCTGTGATTGGTGATGTTGCAGTAGGTCGCCCGGTCGCTCACCGCCTCATAGCGGATGGCGAGGGAGCTGTCGGTCAGAGTGTAGGTCACGATCAGCGTCAGATTGCCGGGGAACCCGCCGTCGCCGCCGTCTGCGGTATAGGTCAGGGCCACGGCGCTCTCGCCGGTCTGGCGGCCCTCGAAGATCTGCCGGTCAAAGCCCCTGGGCCCGCCGTGAAGTTGCTTGACGCCCTCGTTGGCCACCAGGGCCACGGAGCGGCCGTCCAAAGTGCAGCGGGCGCCGGCGATGCGGTTGGCATACCGGCCGATCACCGCTCCCAAATAGCCGCCGTTGTTCTCATACCCCGCCACGCTGTCATATCCCAGGACCACGTCCAAGGCGCCGCGCCGGCGGTCCGGCACCCACAGTGTACGCAAGGTCGCTCCATAGGTGAGGATCTCTGCCTCCATGGAGCCGCTCCGCAGAATATACCTCTCCACAGTCCGGCCACCCCGGGTGGTCCCGAAGTGCTCCTTCAGCACTGCCATAGGGATCGCCTCCTCGTCCATTTGGTATGTTTTGGGAATTGCTTCCGTTTCAGTATAACGCGTTCCATCCGAAAAAACAAGAGTGGATTTCATCTGTTTGGCGGTTCTGCAAGAAAAAAGGGGGGCGGCAAAACGGGCCGCCCCCCGTCCAAAGGTTGCCGCGTCAGGTTTTTTGAAGTTGGGATTGAGTCTCATTTTGAACGGGAAGTATAGGTGAAGCCTCCAAAAACCGGCTGTTTTTTTGTACAAAAATTGCAAAATCGCGCTGTTTCTCCTCCGGCGGGACAGAAAGCCGCCGGTTCCCGGCGCATTTGCGGCCCCCGCCGGGGAAACTCCCTCTTTACGAAAGCCGGGTTTTCGTGTAAAATACGGTCAGAGTCCGCCGCGGCGCGGCGGGACGCCACACAGAGACAGAGGAGGCGGGGGAGACCGTGAGCGGATATGTGCTGCATCTGCCGGAGGACGAGAGCGTGGTCCTGTCCGGCCCGGTGGCCCGCCGGCTGGTGGAGGGCGGCGACGGCGACGCGGCCCTGCTCTACATCGCGGTGCTCCGCAACAGGGGGAGCATCGACGACGAGCGGCTGCGGTCCCAGCTGGGCTGGACCGGGGACCGGTTCCGCCAGGCCCTGGAGGCCCTGGCGCGGCAGAAGCTCATCGCCCAGCCGGGCCGGGAGGCCCCCGCCCAGAGGGAGACGCCGCCCCGGCCCTCGCCGGAGCAGCGCCCGGAGTACACCCGGGCGGACATGGCCCGGGCCCTGGAGGGCCGGGAGTTCGCCGCCCTCACCGGGGCGGTGGAGGACAAGCTGGGCAAGAAGCTGACCACCCCGGACCTCGCGGTGCTGCTGGGGCTGTACGACCAGCTGGGCCTGCCGGCGGACGTGATCTTCCTGCTGGTGGGCTTCTGCACCGAGCGGACGGCGGCCCAGTACGGCGAGGGCCGGCGGCCCACCCTCCGGCAGATCGAGAAGGAGGGCTACGTCTGGGCCCGCCTGGGGCTTATGAACCAGGAGAGCGCCGCCGCCTACATTAAAAAATACCACCGGGGCCGGGAGGCCCTGCCCCAGCTCATGCGCCTGCTGCGGCTGGGGGACCGGGTCCCCTCCCCCAGCGAGGAGAAGTACCTGCTGGCGTGGAACGACATGGGCTTTGAGCCGGAGGCGCTGGAGCTGGCCTATGACAAGACCATCCTCAAGTGCAAGGAGCTGAAGTGGCCCTACATGAACAAGATCCTCTTCTCCTGGCACCAGAAGGGGCTGCACACCCTGGCCCAGGTCCAGGCGGAGGACCGTCCGGCGTCCCGGACCGCACCGGAGCGGATGCCCCGCCGGGAGAAGGCGGACGACGCCCGGGCGGACATGGCCCGGATGGAGCGCTACCTGCAAAAGCTGCGCCAAGAGGAGGAGGGGTCCTGAGTGGCACAGGATGGGAAGATCATGGCCGCCGCCCTGCGGCGGTTCCAGCTGGATAAGGACCGCCGCCGGGCGGAGCTGGAGCGGCGGACCGGGGAGGTCTACCGCCGCCTGCCGCGGCTGGAGAGCATCGACCGGGAGCTGCGGGGCACCGCGGCGAAGCTGGTCATCGCCGCCTTTCAGGAGGACGGGGACGCCGCCATCAAGGAGCTGGAGCGGAGCAACCTGGCCCTCCAGCGGGAGCGGGAGCTACTGCTGGCCGGGGCGGGCTACGCCTCCGATTACCTGGACGAGACGCCGGCCTGCCGCCTCTGCCAGGACAGCGGCTACCTCCGGGACGGCACCCCCTGCCGCTGCCTCATGGCCTATTACACCAGGGAGCAGAACCGGCGGCTTAGCAAGCTGCTGGACCTGGGGAACCAGTCTTTCGACACATTCTCCTTTGACTGGTACTCGGACGAGGTGTGGCCGGAGTTCGGCAGGAGCCCCCTGGAGAACATGGAGATGATCCGGGAGCTCTGCGGCAACTACGCCCACAAGTTCGGCAGGCGCAGCGGCAACCTGCTCTTCACCGGCGCGCCGGGGCTGGGCAAGACCTTCCTCTCCGCCTGCATCGCCCGGGAGGTCAGCGACCTGGGTTTCTCCGTGGTGTACGACACCGCGGGGCACATCATGCAGCAGTTCGAGAGCGGCAAGTTCGGCCGGGAGAACCCCTACGAGGAGGACCCGGACCGGGAGATCGACCGGTATCTCAACTGCGACCTGCTGATCGTGGACGACCTGGGCACCGAGATGCTCACCAGCTTCGTCCAGTCGGTGGTGTACCGGCTCATTAACGACCGTCTGCTGAACCGGAAGAAGACCATCCTCTCCACCAACCTCTCCGTGGACAGGCTGGGGGAACGGTACGGCGAGGCCGTCCGCTCCCGGCTGCTGGGAGAGTATCAGATCCTGCGGTTTTTCGGAGAGGATATCCGCATTTTGAAACAGGAACAGTGACAGGCGGGGACGGCCGTCCCGCGATGGCCGCCCCCGTTTTTTACAGAAGGAGGAGTACCGCTTGCGCATCGGAACGGTAGAGATCCACTCCCCGCTGGCCCTGGCGCCCATGGCCGGGGTGACAGACGCGGCCTTCCGGCAGATCTGCGCGGAGCAGGGGGCCGGGCTCACCTATACCGAGCTGGTCAGCGCCAAGGCCCTGTGCTACCAGGACAAAAAGAGCCGGCAGCTGCTGATGCCCTTTCCGGGGGAGAAGCCCTTTGCGGCCCAGATCTTCGGCAGCGATATCGCCTGCATGGCGGAGGCGGCTCAGATCGCCGTGGAGGCCAGCGGGGCGGATATCCTGGACATCAACATGGGCTGCCCGGTGGGGAAGGTGGTCGCCAGCGGCGACGGCTGCGCCCTGATGAAGGACCCGGAGAAGGCCGCCCGGTTGGCCGAGGCGGTGGTGAAGGCCTCCCCGGTGCCGGTGACGGTGAAGATGCGCCGGGGCTGGGACAAGGGGAGCATCAACGCCGTGGAGCTGGCCGGGATGCTGGAGCAGGCGGGCGTGGCCGCCGTGGCGGTCCACGGGCGGACGAGGGTCCAGATGTACGGCGGCGTGGCGGACTGGACCACTATCGCCCAGGTGAAGGAGGCGGTGTCCATCCCGGTCATCGCCAACGGGGACGTGTTCTCCCCGGAGGACGCCGTCCGCATCCTGCGGCGCACCGGGGCCGACATGGCCATGATCGGCCGGGGCAGCTTCGGCAATCCCTGGCTCTTCCGGGAGTGCGCCGCGGCCTTGGCGGGGGAGCTTGTACCGGCGCGGCCTCCCCTGGCGGAGCGTTGCGACACGGCGGTGCGGCAGATCGAGCTGGCAGCCCAATACAACTGCGAACGGGTGGCGGTGCTCACCGCCCGGCGGCACTACGCCTGGTACCTGAAGGGAGTGCCCCACGCCGCCTACTACCGGGAGCAGATCGTCCGCCTGGAGAGCTTGGAGGACGTATACCGGCTGACAAGGGACATCAAGAGGGACCTGCATGACTGACGAGGAACTGGTCCGCCGGGCCGCGGGAGGAGATGAGGATGCCTTCGCGGAGCTGGTGCGGCGGTATGAGGACAAGGTATATTCGGTGGCCCTGCGGCTCTGCGGCAGCAGCGCCGACGCCGCCGACGCGGCCCAGGAGGCCTTTGTCTCCGCGTGGCGGGGCCTGCCCGGCTTCCGGGGGGAGGCGGGATTCGCCACCTGGCTGTACCGGCTGGCGGTGAACGCCTCCGTGGACCTGCTGCGGAAAAACCGCCGGCAGCGGGGCCAGGCGTCGCTGGACGACGAGGACTACGGCCCGGAGCCCGTGGACCAGGCCCCCGGCCCCCAGGAGCGGGCCGAGAGCGCGGAGCTGCGGCAGGCGGTGGCGGCGGGGTTGCGGCAGCTCAGCGACGGCCACCGGCAGGTGCTGGTGCTCCGGGAGCTGCGGCAGCTCAGCTACGAGGAGATCGCCCAGATCCTGGACCTGGACCTGGGGACGGTGAAGTCCCGCATCTCACGGGCCCGGACCGCCCTGCGAAAAATATTGCTGAAAAGCGGGAACTTATCCGGTTATCTGCCGTCTAACCCCACAGAGAGGAAGGAGGGGCGGCCATGAGCGACTGCAAAGCGTATGAACCCCTGCTCAGCGCCCTCCTGGACGGGGAGCTGGAGGGCCCGGAGCGGCGGGCCGTGGAGGCCCACCTGGCGGAGTGTCCGGCCTGCCGGGCCTATCTGGAGGACCTGAAGGAGATACAGGCGGTGTTCCGGGGGATGGACGAGCTGGCCCCCCGGGACTTTTCCGCCCGGGTGATGGAGCGGGTCCGCGCGACGGACCAGGATCGGCCGGAGAGGAAGACCGTGCGCCTCCGCCCCTGGCGGCGGTGGGCGGCCGTAGCGGCCTGCTGCGCTCTGATAGCTGCGGGGGCCTGGTCCCTCTGGAGCAGCCACAGCCAGGACAGCGGCGCTCCCATGCTGCGCTCCGCCGGTCCCGATGTGACTATGTACAGCGGGGACCCGGGGGCGGACAGCGCGTCGGCGGACGGCGGCATCAATACTTTCTCCCTGGAGAACGGCCCGTCGATCCCCATGCCCGCGTCCAATGACGCGGCGGACGGCCTGGAGGCCGTGGAGGACAGCGTGCCTGTGGAGGCCGCCTATTCCGCCGTGCTGACCACCGGCAGCGCCGTAGCAGCGGACTGGGTAGAGGAGCACCTGGGCCTGACGTGGGTCCCGGGGGAGACCTATCCGCTGACAGATGAGGAGTACGTTTCGCTGCGGGAGGCGCTGGCGGCGGCGGGGGCGGAATTCTCCGAGGAGACCTCAGGGGACGGCGCCGGATACTGCCTCGCGGCGGAATAGCGCCCATTTTATCCATAATGACACATTTTGTTGCGGAATTGCAGCGTTGACGCGGTGGCGTTCCGAGAGGCGTTTTCCTATAATGAGATCATCAGATCAAAGGAGGGTCTCACGATGAAGCTGTCGGAAAAGATCGCCGCGCTGCGAAAGTCCCACGGCCTGTCCCAGGAGGCGCTGGCCGAAAAGCTGAACGTCTCCAGACAGACGGTCTCCCGCTGGGAGACGGGGACGGCTATGCCGGACGCGGCCAACCTCCTGCAGCTCAGCAAGCTCTTTCACGTCACGGCGGATCAACTGCTGAATGACGAATACCAGAGCGGCGGCAATCCGCCCCAGGCCCAGGAGGAAAAGACTGACGGCGTTCGTCAGGTCATGTTCTATTTGGTCATCCTGGAAGGGATGATCCTGCTGATGCAGTTTATGACGGTGGTGATCCTTCGGAGCTGGTTCTTCGGCGTACAGACCTTCCTGCTGTTTGCGGCGCTCATTGGCGGCTTTGAGTACGCCTATCGCAAAAGGGCCGGTGGAAACAACGAACGGACGGCGCGGTTTCGCAGGCGCTTCTATCAGATATCCGCTTGGCTGGGGACCTATTTTCCGGTCAGGCTGGCGGTCACCACCCTGACGGGCCTCTGTCTCCGGAACTGTCCGCCCCTTGTGCTGGAATGTATCATCCTGGCCATCTATCTTGCGGCGGCGGCGCTCCTGTCGCTGGAGATCGACAGACGGGATCTGCCTGCTTAACGAGACACCAGAAAAACGACCGCTGGCGCGCCGGTCCCCCCGGTGGAGCGCCGGCGGCCTTTTTGCGCAAGTGGTTGTCAGATAGATTTAGCACTCAAATGCTAAGAGTGCTAATATTTACAAATTAGACATACCCTGTTCACAATTACACGTCATGATAGGGGAGAAAGATCAAGGGGCTGCCTGAGCGGCCCGTCAACAAAAGGAGAAAGAGCAAACCATGGCAAAGAAAGCATTTCAGGCGGAGTCCCAGCGGCTGCTGGACCTGATGATCAATTCCATCTACACCCATAAGGAGATCTTCCTGCGGGAGATCATCTCCAACGCCAGCGACGCCATCGACAAGCTGTGCTACCGCTCCCTTACCGACGAGAACGTGGGCATGAGCCGGGACGACTTCAAAATCCACATCCAGGCGGACAAGGAGGCCCGGACCCTCACCGTCAGCGACAACGGCATCGGCATGGACGAGAACGAGCTGGAGAACAACCTGGGCGTCATCGCCTCCAGCGGCACCTATCAGTTCCGCCAGGAGCTGGGCCAGGACGAGGACGCCGATGTGGATATCATCGGCCAGTTCGGCGTGGGCTTCTACTCCGCCTTCATGGTGTCGGACCAGATCACCGTCATCACCAGGAAGTACGGCGCGGACCAGGCTTACCGCTGGGAGAGCGACGGGGCCGACGGCTACACCATCACCCCCTGTGAGAAGGACACCGTGGGCACCGACATCATCATGCACATCAAGCCCGACACCGACGAGGAGAAGTACGGCGAGTACCTGGAGGAGTACACCCTGCGGGAGCTGGTGCGGAAGTACAGTGACTACATCCGCTGGCCCATCCGCATGGAGATCTCCAAGTCCCGGAAGAAGGAGGACTCCCCCGAGGACAAGCCCGAGTACGAGAGCTACAAGGAGGAGACCACCCTCAACAGCATGATCCCCCTGTGGCAGCGGAAGAAGAGTGAGGTCACCAAGGAGGAGTACGACAAGTTCTACCAGGAGAAGTTCAACGACTACACCGCCCCCCAGTCCGTCATCACCGTGTCTGCCGAGGGCCAGGTGTCCTACAAGGCCCTGCTCTACATCCCCGGCCGGACGCCCTTCGACTACTACACCAGCGAGTACGAGCGGGGATTGCAGCTCTACTCCGCCGGGGTCATGATCATGGACAAGTGCCAGGATCTGATCGGCGAGCACTTCGGCTTTGTCAAGGGCGTGGTGGACTCCCCGGACCTGAGCCTGAACATCTCCCGTGAGCTGCTCCAGCACGACCGCCAGCTGAAGATCATCGCCAACAACATCGAGAAGAAGGTCAAGGGCGAGCTGGAGCGGATGCTGAAGGAGGACCGGGAGGGCTATGAGAAGTTCTACCAGAACTTCGGCCGCCAGCTGAAGGTGGGCTGCCTGAACAACTACGGCGCCAAGCGGGAGCTGCTCCAGGACCTGCTGCTGTTCTGGTCCTCCACGGAGAAGAAGATGGTGACCCTCGCCGAGTACGTGGACCGGATGCCGGAGAGCCAGAAGGTCATCTACTACGCCGCCGGCGAGAACATTGCCGCCATGGACAACCTGCCCCAGACGGAGCTGCTGCGGGAGCGGAACATGGAGGTGCTGTACCTCACCGACCAGGCGGACCAGCTGCTGATGGAGATCCTGCGGAACTACAAGGAGAAGGAGTTCCGCTCCGCCATCGACGGCGACCTGGAGCTGGAGGACATGCCCGAGGAGAAGAAGGCCGAGGACTACCAGGAGGCCCTGGACTTCGTGAAGGAGGCCCTGGGTGACGGCGTGGACGAGGTCAGGGTGTCCAAGAAGCTGGTGAGCCACCCGGTGTGCCTGACCAGCGGCGAGGGGGTCAGCTTCGAGATGGAGCGGTACTTCTCCGTGGCCCAGCCGGAAATGGGCATCAAGGCCAAGCGCATCCTGGAGCTGAACGTGGAGCACCCGGCCTTCGCCGCCCTGGAGGCCGCCCGGAAGGACGACCCGGAGAAGGCGAAGAAGTACGCCCAGGTGCTGCTGAACCAGGCCAAACTGATCGCGGGCCTGCCCATCGACGACCCGTCCGGGTACACCGACCTGCTGTGCAGCCTGTGGTAACTGCGCGGGAAATCAAAATGATACTATTCTTCAATTAAAACCACATATCGTTACCGTGTGAGAAATCTAGGAATAGCAACGTTTTGGTAGCGATATTAAAGTTCTTTTTGATACTTTTTCTTTCAAGAAAAAGTATGAAATCCGCTCCCGGCATCTGCCGGACAGGAACGAAATAAAAGAACGGGCACGGAGTACAGGGAATTCCCCCTGTGCTCCGTGCCCGTTTTTCTGTTCCTTCGGACCGGGAAATGCGGCGTTCCGGGAAATGCAGGGACCGGTATTCCCTGCGGTCATGGGACCAGAATGTCCATGTCCTCCCTGGTCAGCTCCCGCTGGTAGGGGTTGAAGTTGGCGTTGATGAGCTCCAATGTGGCCTCCGGGTCCAGCACGTAGTAGGAGCCGCCCTTGTACCAGCCCGCCCCGTCCCCGGGCAGGGTGTGGAAGGTGATGTTGTCACTGCCGATGGCGAGGGCCTGCTGGCCCAGCCAGATCAGGTTGGCCACGGTGAAGTCGGTGTCCACCCAGGTGTCCACGATCTCGCAGAACTCCCCCAGCTTGTCCACATTCTCCAGCGTCAGCGTCTGCTTGGCCACGGCGGTCAGAAACGCCTGCTGGGTGCCGATGCGGCCGATATCGGCGGTGGGATAGCCGGAGCCGTCGTTGTTCTGCCGCCAGCGGATCACCTGCAGCGCCTCCTCGCCGGTGAGGTGGCGGGGCCCGGCGGGGAAGTGGATGGACAGATCCTGATAGGGGTCGTCGTAGTCCATATCCACCGGGATGTCGAAGTCCACGCCGTCGATGGCGTCCACCAGCTCCACAAAGGCCCGCAGGTCCACCGTCACATAGTGGTCCACCGGGATGCCCAGCAGCTTGGAAACCTCGGACATGGTCTGGCCGAAGCCGCCGTGGTGGTAGGCGTTGTTCAGCTTCTTGACGGACCAGGACACGTTCAGCAGCGTGTCCCGGGGGAGGCTGACCACGTCGATGGTGCCGTTCTCCGCGTCCAGCGCCACCAGCAGGTTGGTGTCGCTGCCGCCGTTCTCGTCGTCCAGGCCGCCCACCAGAATGGTGTGGAAGTGGGGCTTGCGGGCGTTGGGGTTGGCCATGTTGTCCTGGGCGGCGGCTCCCTCGGGCTCCAGAGGCGTCGCGGACTCGCCCTCCGCCGCCAGGTCACTCTGAGAGGGAGGAAGCTCCCCGCCGGCGGCGGGTTCCCGGGAGAAGCATTTGAACAGCCCGACCACGGCGGTCAAAATAAAGAGAACGCACACAACGGTGACGGCAAGATTCTGCAGGGGGGTGGTATCACGTCTTTTACGGCTCATGGGTCGCAGGCACCTTCTTTTGCATAAAAAGCGCCGCGTCGGTACGCGGCGCGAAATCGGCAGATACGAAGCACATTATAGCGGAATCCGCGGCGGGACGCAAGGCCCGTCACGGATTTGTCACCATTTGTTCAATTTGTATCCGGGTTGTTACCGCCGGTCCGCCGCAGCAGCTCCTCCAGCAGGGCGGACTGCCTGTCGAGACTCCCCTGGATTTGAGCCAGCAGCTCCTCCGTGGCATCCCGGCGGCCGGGGCGGGCCGTCCGGATGGGGTGGCAGTAGCGGCGTACCGCCGGCTCCCCGGCGGGCTCCCGGCGGGGACCGGCCTGTCCGGCGCGGCCTGGCTGTCCGTGGGACTGCTCCGGCGGCGCGGGGTCCCAGGGACGGCGGTTAACGCCATCTCCTCTGCGGCAAGGGCTCATCAACATCGCTCCTCTCAAAAAATTCCTATATGCTTCACGCCTCGCCGCGGTATTTGCGGCGGGTGGCGATACCGCCGCGGATATGGCGCTCCGCCTTGTTCTCGTCCAGGACTTCCTTGACCTGCAGGTAGAGATTTCTGTTGTAGAGGGGCAAGCGCTCCTGAATGTCCTTATGTACAGCCGTAACAGTCGGGAACGGTCCGGGACCCGCCACGGGCGGAACAGACAGACGGCCCCAAGAAAAAAAGAGGTAGACATCGACGTTGCCGTCTCTGTCCGCCTCGATCCTTGCAACCAGCTGCCGCAGCTGGGCATTATTCAGATTTCTCACCGACAGAAGTCCGTCCAGGTCCTCCAGGACCTGCTCGATCATCCCGTCAACGCCGCCCCGGGCGGCCTGCTCCAGCTGCCCCAGCTGCGCCTCCAGCTCCCCCATCTCCTCCCGGGTATCGCCCAGCCGCCGGTCCAGCTCCTGCCGGGTGATGAGGTCGTCGGCATAAAGGTCCAGGTATTTCCGCCGGGCCTGCTCCAGCCTGGCCATGCGGCCCTGCAGCCGCTTCCGCTCCGCCCCGGCGTCCTCCCCGCCGGAGGCCGCCCGCTTCAGCTCCTGCCGCAGCGTCTGCGCCGCCCGCTTTTTGTCCCGCACCAGGGACCGGAAGTACCGGTCCAGCTGGTCCAGCAGCTCGTCCTCCTCGATGGACGCGGCGTTGCCGCACTGATCCGCCCCTTGGCCGTTCCGCCTGCCGCACACCCAGCGCACGTATGTATGCCGGTAGGTCCGGCTGACGCGACGGAAGGACCAGCCGCACTCCCTGCACCGGATCAGCGTGGAGAGAAGATACCGGCTGCTCTGTCGCTTATGCTCGGAGCGGAACCGCCGGTTCCGCTCCTCCCTGATCCTCCCGGCCAGGAGAAACTGTTCGTCGCTGACGATCCGCAGCTCCGGCCTCTCGGCGATGAGCCACTCCTCCGCGGGCCGGTCCACCCGGGCGCTGGTGAGGAAGTCGCCCACCTCCTGCTTCCCGTTGATGACCTTGCCGGTGTACAGCGGGTTGGCCAGGATGCGGCAGACCGCGTTCTGGCTCCACGCGCAGTTCTGCTTGGTCCGGACGCCCTCCCGGTTCAGCAGCCCGGCGATCTTGCTGGCCCCATAGCCCTCGTTGACATACCAGCCGTACATCCGCCGGACGACGGCGGCCTCCTCTCGGTTGACGGTCAGGCGGAAGTAGTCCCCGGCGGTCTTGTCGTACCCGTAGACCAGGTTGGGGACCCGGCCCCGCTCCGCGTTGACCCGCTTGCCGAACTTGATGCGCTTGGACATATTGGCGGACTCCTCCTGGGCCATGGCCCCGAACACGGTGAGGATAAACTCGCTGTCCCCCATGGAGTCCATGTTGGCGGTGAGGAACAGCGTCTGGATCCCCAGGGCCTTCAGCCGCCGGACGCTCTGGAGCAGGTCCACCGTGTTCCGGGCCAGCCGGGAGATGTCCTTGACCACCAGCTGGTCAAAGAGCCCCCGTTCCGCGTCGGCCATCATCTGCTGAAATTCCTTCCGGTGCCTGATCTTCGTCCCCGAGAGGCCCCCATCGGCGTAGAGGCGGGTCAGCGTGTGGCCGCTCCGCTCCGCGTACTCGACGAAAAACTTCTTCTGTGTCTCCAGGCTGTTCAGCTGGTCCTCCTTGTCGGTGGAGACCCGGCAGTAGGCCGCGATCCTCATGGCAGCGCCCCCTCCTTCCGGGGGAGGCCGCCGCGGTCCTCCGTGCCCCGATTTTCCCCGCCGGAGTCCCCGCCCCGCAGCAGGCCCTCCAGACGCTCCGCGGCTACCGGCAGCGCGGCGGCCAGCAGGACCGACAGGACCTTTTCCTCAAATGCCGCCTGGTCCTCCGGCGGATGGAACCGTATGGTCATGGGCTTGTCCCCCTTTTTGCTTTCTGGGGGAGTATATGCCCGGCCGCCGGCTTTTAGAATGTTTCCCAAAAGAAAACGGTACGCCGCCCCCAACAGCCCGGGGCGCGGCGTACCGTTCATCACGATTTGCGAATGGCGCGGGGCACCCCTGAAAGAGGACGCCCCGCGCCATTCCGTTTTTTCCCTATTTCAGATGCAGCGCGGTCTGGACCGTGAACGTATCCTCGGTGTAGGAGACGTTGAGGACGCTGCCGTACTTTTTGGCGATGGACTCCATCTGCCGGATGCCGAAACCGTGGGAACCGGAGTCCTCCTTGGTGGTGAGCAGATGCCCCTCCTCATCCAGCTGCGGGGGACCGGCGTAACTGTTCTCGCAGTACACCGCGAAGAACCCCTGGTTGATCTTCAGACGGACGGAGATATGGCGCCTGTCCGGCGGCTCCACCCGCCCCGCGGCCTCCAGGGCGTTGTCCAGCAGGTTGATGAGCAGGCTGCACAGGTCCACCTCGTCCACCGGCAGCTCCGGCGGCAGCGGGGCGGTGGCCTGGAAGCGGATCCCCGCCTCTCCGGCCCGGGCGGCGGTGTTCTGGAGGATGGCGTTGATGAGGTAGTTGTCGGTGTAGACGGGCAGGCTCAGCTTCTCCGTGTCCGCCTTCAGCTCCCCCAGCCGGCGGCCCAGGCCCTCCATGTCCCCCTTCTGGTAGAGCAGGTCCAGGACGGCCACGTAGTTCTTCAGCTCGTGGCGCAGGGTGGAAGTCTGCTGGATGTTCTGCTCGATGGTGTGGTAGTTGTCCATGATGAGGTCGTTCTTGAGGGCCAGGGTCCGGGCCTCGCTCTGGGTGCGGACCAGGTTCTGGAGCAGGCCGTAGGCCGCCATGAACCCGCAGCTCACCAGCAGATAGGTGTTCAGCCAGATCAGCAGGTCCTGGGGGTATCCCGCCAGGGTGTACCCCAGGACGGCGTTGACGTTGCTGTAGAAGTGGCCGCCCACGCTGCGGGAATAGACATACCACGCCGACGCCAGGGCCAGCGCGCCCAGGGTCTCCACGCCCAGGTAGCGCCAGAAGGAGCGCCTGCGGTTGAGAAACAGGTAGAGCAGCAGCAGGGCGGTGGGGATCAGGTAGGCGTGATCCGAGAGCAGGAACTGGTGCGCGGCGGAAGAGAGAAAATAGTAGCCAGAAGAGACGTTGATCTCTCGCGCGGCGGTGAGGGAGGTCGCCACGGCCAGGAGGAGCAGGCTCCAGTCGGGGCTGCCGTTGGCCAGCCCCACCAGAAAAATCGCGCACAGTACCACGAAACCCATGGAGTAGGCCCCGGTGGGGATGGCGGACTGGTTATAGTAGGCGGCGGAAAAGGCGTTCTGGGCGTACTCGCTGGAGTACCGGGCAAAGGCGGGCGTGATATAGTTTTCCGGCCCGGAGGGGGTGAAGAGAATGGCCAGCTCCTTCCCGGCGGCGTCCGGCGGAAGGGTGAGATGGAGCTGCTGGAAGGTCAGCTCCTGCTCCATGTCCCGGGCCTCGCAGCGGAAATACTCCTCTCCGTCCAGCAGGACGGCCGTCTCGCCGGTGCCGGTCTCCATGATCAGATAGGCGTACTCATAGAGGCCGGGGATCTCCCCCTCCTCCGGCAGCGTGCAGGTGAGCCGCAGCTGTTCCCCGGCCTCCAGCCCCCAGTCAGACTGGCTGCTCATGTTGATGTCCACCGGGCGGACGGCGCCGTCCACGCCCGTGATTTCGGAGTGCTCCCACGCGATGTCGCCGAGCAGAGGCGATTCTCCGTCGGTAAAACGCCCCAGATAGTCGATGGCGAGCACACAGATCAGCGCGAATGCCGCCGCGCAGAGATAGGTCCGAAGCTTTCCCACAGCCGCGCCCCCCTTTCCCACATACTATCCTTATTCTAAAGATTGCGGCGCGGAATTGCAAGAGGCGGCCCGCGCTTTTTACACCGGGTTAGGGGCGTTCGCGTCGGATTTCTTGAAAGGACGGAGGGGGGCTGGTATGATGCAGCCATGATGCAGATGGGCCATATCGTGTGGAGGGCGTTGTATGAGGATCGCGGTATGCGGGAACAGCACCGCGGATGCTGAATGCCTGCGCGGATGGATCGACCAGTATTGTATCCTGTATGGGATCCGCGCGTCGCTCCGGTGCTTCCACCGTCCGGAGGAGCTGTCCGGGGCGGAGGAGCGGTTCGACGCGGCTTTCGTGGGCTTCGGCGGCCAGACGGGGTTCCTGCAGGCCCGGCTTCTGCGGGAGCGGGACTCCGTGTGCAAGATCGTCCTCATGGACGACACCCAGGAGTTCGCCGTCCAGGGCATCCGCATCCACTGCACGGACTTCATCGTGCGGCCCGTGGAGTTCAAGCACATCGTGCGCAGCATGGGCCTCATCACCCGGGGAGGCGTCTCGTGAGCCTCCTTCAGACCCGGCGCAGGGCCCGGGACCCCCAGCCGGCCTCCGGCAGGCGGGACCTGGAGCGGACGCTGCACCAGCAGATGGCCCAGGCCGCCGGGACAGAGGCGTTCCAGCACCGGGACCCCCTGTATCACATCACCGAGGATTTCCACCAGACCTTTGACGCCATGGGCCGCAAGCACGCCCGGGAGCTGGCCGGGGAGTCCGAGGAGAAAGAGGGCGAGGGGACCGCCGTCCGCCGGGACCGGCCCCTGGAGGAGACGCTGCAAAAGGCGGACTTCCCCGACAAGACCTCCACCCAGAGCTTCTTCGGCAGCAAGGACCCCCAGGAGCGGGACCTGCTCAGCCGGTTCTCGGAGACCGCGTTCCAACGCGGCACCCTCTCCGGCGCGGTGCTGAAGGGCACCGGGAAGATGATGCTCTTCTCCTGCATGAAAAAGACGGTGGGGCAGAACATCACCGCCCGTGAGCAGCAGAGGCGGCTCTTCGAGTCCTCTTCCCAGCTGCGGAACGTGCCCGGCGGCGAGCCGGACAAGATCATGTTTAACCGCACCTTCTCCGGCACCGCCGTGGGAATGGTGGTGGATACCCTCCGGGACGCCCGGAGGACCGTGGACGACCTGGCGGGGCTGGCCTCCGGCAAGCTGAGCCAGACCGAGTCCGGCCAATACGGCATGGACACCCTGCGGGGCATGTACCCCTTCCTGGACGACAGCCGGGAGCGGGAGATGCTGGCGCAGTATTACGCCCAGCTGAACAGCCCAGACACGTCCCCGGACGAGAAGGTGCTTTTGCAGAGCGCCGTCAACCGGACCCGCGCCCTTATGGACAAGAAGGCCCGGATGAAGACTGAATTTGTCAACAAGCTCCGCTTTCTCTCCGACCGGGCCACGGAGGCCCTGGCGGAATTTGAGAAGCCGGGCTTTGTGACCGCGCTGGACGCCGCCCTCCGGGAGGCTGTCGGCGCGGAGGAGCCCCCGCCGGACGATGGAGGCGCGGACAATGGAGCAGCAGAGCCAACAGGCCAGGATGGCCCGGACGGAGCGGGAGGACCACCGGCAGAAAACGCCGGAGAGGACGCCTGAACGGGACCGGCTGGGCGCCGTGGGCCTCACGGCCCGGCTGGCGCTGGAGGGCGCGCCCCTCTGGGAGATGCCCCCCCGGAACCTGGAGGAGCTGGCCGCCGCCATCGGCAACAGCGCCATGCAGTCCCTGCTGGACGCCTTGGCGCCCCCGGCGGAGGAGGCCGGTTTCCGGATGCCCGCCGGGGAACCGGACACGGCCCCGTTCCAGGTCCCTGAAATCCTGCCCGCCACCCTGACGGAGCCGGCGGGACTCACCGGCATGGCCGGACCCACCGCCGCCTTTGACCCGGCGGCGCTGGCGGTGTGAGGATGGAGGTGGTCCCCATGGGCACGGACCCGTCCTTTGACCGGACGCCGGAGGCCGCCGGAGAGCTGGAGGACCTGCTCCAGCGCAGCGGCGTGGACTTCCGGCGGGAGGGAGACAGGTTTGCTTTCCTCTTCGCCATCGGCGGCTGCCGCTGGCAGACCGTGTGCGACTGCAGGGAGGACCTGCTCCTGGTCTACGGAATCCACCCGGCCCGGGTGGCGGACCCGGCCGCGGCGCTGGCGCTGTGCTCGGCGCTGAACGCCCGGGTGGTCCGGGGCAGTTTTTTCCTCCAGGAGGAGCACATCGTATTCCGCACCGGCGAGCGGCTGCTGGAATACATCGACGCCCAGGAGCGGACGGCCTCCGCCCTGGAGTACAACGCAGCCGCCATGACCCAATTCTGGGAGCGGCTGGTGGGCGGGGCCCAGGGCCTGACGCCCGGTTGATTACCCATCGTTCAAATACGCGGCAGAACGCGTTTTGGATAGTACATCAAGCAAAATACTGACAACGTAGAAAGGAGGGGGCTTCACGTCCGGTCCCCCAGCCGAAAGCGCGGCGTGAAGCAACGACATGGCAGAGTATCTTTCCCCGGGTGTATACGTAGAGGAGTATGATTCCGGCGCAACACCCATGCAAGGCGTAAGTACCAGCACTGCCGGTTTTGTCGGTCTCGCCGAGCGCGGACCGGTCATTGGGCAGCCCCAACTGGTCACCAGCTTTGCCGACTACAAGCGGATGTATGGAGGTTATCTGAGCGAGGCGGCCTACGGCGGCAACCGCTACCTGCCCTATGCGGTGGAGCAGTTCTTCGCCAACGGCGGCTCCCGGGCCTACATCATGCGCGCTGTCCCCGGCGACGCCAAAGCGGCCAGCGTCACCAGCGGCGTCCTGAAGATCACCGCCGCCAACCCCGGCGCGTGGGCGGAGGACCTGCGGGTCACCGTCACCCCCGCCAGCAAGGCCAAGACCCAGGTCCTCGCCGCCAACGGCGCCGACCTGACCCTGAAGAACGCCGACGGGTTCAACCCCGGCGACGTGGTGGAGCTGTTTGACGGCAAGAACACCGCCAACGCCACCATCAAGAGCGTGCTGGACCGCGTGGTCACCCTGGACGCCCCCTGCGCCCTGGACGTGGCTGACGCCAAGGTGGGTACCGCCAAGTACATCAAGACCTGTGAGATCACCCTCTCCGTCCGCCTGGGCGAGAATGAGGAGGTCTACGAGGCCGTGTCCCTGGCCCACGGCGCCCTGAACAACGTGGTGGTCAAGACCGCCAAGAGCGACCTCATCAAGGTCGAAGTGGTGGCCGCCCCCAAGGCTGTCCCCGCCAAGGACAAGGACGGCAAGGACATCCCCGCCCCCAAGGCGTCCATCGTCCCCTTCGCCAAGTGCGGCGGCAACGGCAGCCCCCTGGTGCTGGCTCTGACCGGCGGCAGCAACGGCTCCGTCCTCACCGCCACCGCCGACGCCTTCCTGGGCTCCGACGACGGCCCCGGCCGGCGCACCGGCCTCCAGGCTTTCCTGGAGAACAGCAACGTCTCCATCATGCTCATCCCCGGCATCACCGCCCCGGAGGTCCAGTCCTCCCTGATCGGCTTCTGCGAGAGCAAGAAGAGCTGCTTCGCCATTCTTGACCTCCCCATGGACCTGAAGAAGACCAACGACGTGGCCGCCTTCCGGAACATGTACGACTCCACCTATGCCGCCATCTATCACCCCTGGCTGGAGATGTTCGACGCCGGCGCCAAGCGCGCGGCCTACTTCCCGCCCTCCGGCGCCATGGCCGGCATCTATGCCCGCACCGACACCGACCGCGGCGTCCACAAGGCGCCCGCCAATGAGGTGGTCCGTGGCTGCACCGGCCTGAGCTGCGCCTACAACAACGGCGAGCAGGATATCCTGAACCCCATCGGCGTGAACCTGATCCGCGCTTTCACCGGCCGCGGCATCCGCGTCTGGGGCGCCCGCACCATCAGCTCCAACGGCCTGTGGAAGTATCTGAACGTCCGCCGCCTGTTCATCTACGTGGAGGAGACCATCAAGGCCAACACCAACTGGGTCGTCTTCGAGCCCAACTCCGAGACCCTGTGGAACCGCGTCACCCGCACCATCGAGGCTTTCCTGGCCACCTGCTGGCGCGACGGCGCCCTGGCCGGCAGCAGCCCGGATCAGGCGTTCTTCGTGGAGTGCGGCCCCACCACCATGACCCAGGACGACATCGACAACGGTCGCCTGATCTGCCAGATCGGCATCGCGCCCGTGAAGCCCGCCGAATTCGTCATCTTCCGCATCACCCAGAAGACCGCCTCCGAATGATCCCCGGCCCCATAGATTGAAACAGAAAGGATGAAATAGTCAATGGCCATCAGTTATCCGTACAGAGTATTTCGGTATCAGGTGGAGATCGATGGGATCAGCCGCGCGGGTTTCTCCGAAGTGTCCGGCATGAGTTCCTCTATCGACGCCGTCGAGTACCGTGAGGGCGACGACCTCCGCAACACCCCCCGCAAGCTGGCGGGCCTGACCAAGTTCGGCAACGTCACCCTCCGCTGGGGTGTCAGCGACGACAGCGACTTCCTGGCGTGGCTGTACTCCGTGTCCCCCACCAACACCGCGCCTCCCACCGGCATGGTCCGCCACAACGTGACCATCACCCTGATCGACGACGCGGGCAACCCCGGTCCCTCCTGGAACCTCATCAACGCCTGGCCTGTGGGCTACACTGTGCCCGACCTCAACGGTATGGGCGGCGAGGTGGCCATCCAGTCCCTGGAGCTGTGCCACGAGGGCCTGGAGCATACGCCCGGCGGCGTGTCCGGCGCTCCGTCCCCCATCTGATTTGTCTGATATGCCTTTCACAGCCCACAGGCTCTTGGGCCTGTGGGCTGTGAGGGGCTATTTCCGCATTATTAGGAGGCGCGCACCATGCAGACCGAATTTGAGTTTGAGCTCCCCAAGGGCTACGTGGACCCCAACGGGGAGGTCCACAAGAAGGGCACCATGCGCCTGGCCACGGCGGCGGATGAGATCCTGCCCCTGCGGGACCCCCGGGTCCAGCAGAACTCCGGCTATCTCACCATCATCCTCCTCAGCCGCGTGATCACCAAGCTGGGCACCCTCAGCAACGTGAACACCCGGGTCATCGAGGGCCTCTTCACCATGGACCTGGCCTACCTCCAGGATATGTACCAGCGCATCAACATGTCCGAGATGCCCCACTATGAGCTGACGTGCCCCCACTGCAACCAGAAGGTGGAGGTGCCGCTGGATTTTTTGCTGGGATAGAGTGGGCCTCCGAGGACAACGAGGGCCTGCCCCTCCGCCGGCTGCGGCCCCCGGAGGCGGACTGGCGGCGCATCGAGTACCGCTCTGACAGCCCCCTCTCCCTCAAGCGCGCCCGCGGGGTGTCGCTCTATCCCCAGGACCGCCTGTACCAGGAGATGGCGTTCCTGGCCTACTACCTCCACTGGTCCAACGGCGCCCTGATGGACCTGGACCACTGGGAGCGCCGTCGCTGGTGCCGGGAGGTATCCGCCATCAACAAGAAGCTCAGCGGCGACGACAAGCGGAGCTTTGAATTCCGATGAACGGCAGGTGAAGACCCATGGCAATCGTATATCCGCAGCCCATCCAGTCCTTCCGGTTCCTCATCGAGGCCGGCGGCGGCATCTCCGCGGCCTTCACCAGCTTCTCCGGCGTGAAGATGCAGGTGGAGACCATCCAGAGCCGGGACGGCGACGACAACCGGGGGGTGCAGGAGTATGTGCCGGTCTTTACCCGGTTCGACCCGGTGACCCTCAGCAAGGGCGTGGTGGGGGACAACGACTTCCTGGACTGGCTCTTCGCGGCGGCGGCGGACATGGAGGCCGGCCCCACGGGCAGCAACCTGCGCCGGGATATCAACGTTATCACCCTCAACGAGGCGGGACAGACGGCGGTGACCTGGACGCTGAAGGAGGCCATGCCCATCGGTTACGAGATGGCCCCCCTGGACAGCAGCCGCAGCGAGGTGCTGATGGAGAGCATCACCTTCGCCATCACCGGTATGCGGCGGACCACAGCGCCGCCGGGACCGCCCAACCCGCCCTGGCAGCCCAAGGCACAGCCCAACCCCTACAAGCCCAATCCGGTCTGGAGGCTGAAGGAGCCCATCAGGCCCTACGAGGCTGATCCGCCCTGGAAGCTGAAAGAGCCGGTGAGGGAGTATGAAGCCAACCCGCCCTGGCAGCCCAAGAGCGGCCAGTCCTGACGGACCGCGGCAGACGCGCCGCCGGGCAGCGAGTTGTTTTTGCTTCTTTTTCCCGCGGGAAAAAGGATGGATGAGAGGAAGGAGGGAGCGCCGTGTCGGCGATGTCCGGTTCCTATTTTGAGGTAATGCTGATCGGCGCCGGGGCCGTTCTGGCCGGCGGATTCCTGTCCGTGTCCGGGCTGGACATGGAGATGGAGTACGACGTCTACGCCGAGGGCGGGAGCCTCTACCCCCGGTTCTTTCTGAAGAACATCAAGCCCCAGACTCTGGTGCTGGAGCAGGGCGTGGTCACCAGCATCGACTCCGTGTCCCTCCTGATGATCATGGTCAACCAGGGAATGGATATCCCCCTGGCGGGCACCATCACCCTGAAAGACAGCTTCGGCGAGACCCAGCGGATCTGGTCCGTGGTGGGCGCCCACCTGATGAAGGTGTCGGGCCCCCAGCTCAACAGCAACCAGCCGGGCCTGGCCGTCACCCGCATTGAGCTGATACACAACGGAGTGTTCTGATGGACTCTATCGCGGTCACAAAACCGGATATGGGGGTGCTGTCCCGGAAGGGACTGGTCCTGTCCCCCTTCGGCACCCTGGCCCAGACCTTCTCGGAGGCGCTGCTGGCCAGAGCCGGATTTCAGGACGGGCACTACCCCTTTGTGCCTCTGGACCTCCTGGAGGAGGGCGAAGAGGGCGAAGCGGCGGCCCCGGCCCCGGTCCAGCCGGTGATCCAGGTGGACCTGAACCTGGTCCTGGAGGCCCTGCGCCAGTCCGGCAGCCGCACCGAGCGGGAGAAGGCAACCGAGCGCATCGTGGAGCGCGTCCTGCGCCTGCGGGAGCGGGAGATCCTGCCCCCCTCTGCGGCAGCGCCCCGGCGCCCCGCGTCCCAGGGACAGCCCGTCCGCATCCCGGCCCAGCAGATCATGGCCGTATCCGCCCCCACGGCGGAGCAGCAGGCCCAGGCGGCGAAAGATATTCCCTTGCAGACCGCAGTCCGGCAGGATATAACCCATACCGCGCCCCAGACAGCCCAGCGCGGGACTGTCACCAATCAAAGCCAGCCGCCCCGGCGAGAGGCTGCCCAGGTCCCCTCGCAGAACGTCCGGCAGGACACACCTCGTACTATACCCCAGGCAGCCCAGCGCGGGACTGTCACCAATCAAAGTCAGCCGCCCCGGCGAGGGGCCACGCAGGTTTCCGCGCAAGATGTCCGGCAGGATACAGACCATAGCACACCCCAGACAGCCCCTTATGGGACTGTTTCTAATCAGAACCAGCCGCCCCGGCGAGAAATCACGCAGGTTTCCACGCAGACTGTCCGGCAGGATATAGCCCATACTACATCCCAGGCAGCTCCGCATGGGACTGTTTTCAATCAAAACCAGTCGGCCCCTCGCGGGACCGCTTCCGAACAGAACCAGCCGGTTTCCCATGAGGCCGCGCAGGTTTCCACCCAGGATATCCGGCAGAGTACCGCTCAAACCCCGGTGCAGACAGCCGCTCATGATACCGTTCCCATCCAGGACCGTCAGCCCCGGCAGGCAGCGCAGGGGGACGTTTCCCACCCGGCACAGCCAGGAGAAGAACCCCGCACCACTCCGGCGGCAGCGGCCACTCAGCCAGAGCAGGAGCGGCTCTACGCGCTCCAGCAGAATTTTTACAGCACTGTCAACCAGCACATTCAATTTACCGCCAACCTCCAACAGGCCCAAGCGGCCAGGCCGGAGGGACGTATGCCCCGCCAGACCGCCCCGGGCGGACTGAGCCGGCGTGCCATGGCGTTTTCCCGGCAGCTTCAGAAGCTGCGGGAGGAGGGACAGGGCGCGGCGCTCCCCTCCGAAACACCGGCAGCGCCGCATATGACCGGGGCGGAGGCCCCGCAGCTCCCGGGTTGGGAGAAAAATGACACTGATACCCAGAGCCTTGCCCGGCAGGACGTGCGGCGGATCGCCCCCACAGAGCTCTCCTATCTGGAGGACGGCGGGGAGAACACCGCCCCCGTTTCCCAGAACAGCAGGACAGATACCGCCGCTCTGCGGCAGGCTGTGGAGCAGACGGCCCGGCAGATCGGCCAGGCGCTGGCGGGGGAGGTAAGCGCCCTCCGGGGTCAAAAGACCGTCCCGGCTGTGCGGACCGGCGGAGAGAACACCGCCCGCCCCACAGATACAGCGACACGGGAGCAGGCCCACACCCCGTCCCGTCGTGAAGCGCCCCGCCAGGAGGAACAGCGGGAGCCCCGGTCCCCTCAGGACCGCGGCCAGTCCGTTCCCCGAACACAGCAGGCGCAGAGCGCAAGACCCTACGCAACAGACACACAGAAAGCAAACCCCTCACTGACATCAGAACATACCCCGTCGGACGCCGGGCCGCATACAGCCGCCGGTCCTGACGGTATACATAGAGCGTCCACCTCCCACGCGGCCCGGCTGTCGCCGGACGGACGGGAGGATATACGCCAGAGCGGTCCGACGAGTCCGGACCGGAACACCACGCCCCAGCGCTCCGCGGAGATCTCCTCCGGGCAGAGCCGGGGACCCGTCCCCCTGCCGGAGGGCGGGGAGACAACGACCTCCGCTACGGCGGCCTCTCTCCGGCAGGAGCAGAGCCAATCCCGGCGAGAGGCAGTACTTCCCACACAGAGCACGTTCCCACAACAGCCGGAGGCGCCCCGGGAAGGAGAACCGTTCCAGCACGAGCAGATTTCCGCTGAAATGGCAGTTTCTCCGGCGGCGCAGTCCTCCGCAGAACCGGAGGCCGCGCAGCTCGCGGAATCGAACCCCGGAATGGCCCATCACACGCTGGCGTCCACCATCCGGGATATCCGAATGGCCGCCGGTGAGGCACCGGAGGCTGAGAAAGACGAACAGCCTCAGGCCCAGATTCCCGCTTTTACCCCCGGCCCGGAATTGGTCTTCCACGCGGAGGACAGCCACGAACCTACGCCGGGTGAGTTGCCCCGGAGGGAAACAACACAAACCACACCACAGGGCGGGCAGAGCTCAACTGCCAGCGCCAACCGTTCCCATTCCCCGGCAGCAGCGCCCCGGAGTGAGCAGGGAACACAGACAGAACCGGCCACAGAACCGCACCCGATTTCTCAAGCCACCCCTGCCGCTTCCCAGCCGTTCACCGGCACAGCGCGGGATATCCGAACCGCCACTGCAAAACCGGCGGAGATTTCCAGCTTAAAGACAAATGCGCCGTTGGAAACCACGGCGGCCACTGTACCGGGGACCGCGGCAGAGGCAGCCGGTCCATTCACGTCAGCCCTGGCCAGTATTCCAACTACGAGGCCGGGAGACCTTTCAGAAAGAGGAGCCGCGCCGCCTCAGACGGCAGCGCCCCTTTTCCCATACACATCACCGGGCGTCGAGCTGGCCTATCGGACGGCATCGGAACAGTCCGATTCCGCGAACGGCGTCAGCGCCTCCGCGGAACATCCCGAAAGCGCCGCCCATGAAACCGCTGCCCGCCGTCCGGCAACAGCGGACAAAAGACCGGCGGGGCAGACAGCAGCGAGTTTACCCATGACCAGCCGGACGCCCCAGTCCGCTTCAGCGGCTCCGGCGGTTCCGACTCTCTCCGCGGCGCAGGCCGAGCACCCCGGCACCGAGACCCCCGCGGCGGGAAGTACCGCCGCGCCCCACGGTTCTTTGACGCCCTCGTCAGGCACCGTTGCCACCACGGCGCGGGATGTCCGTATCGCCCGTGAGTTGCCCGCCCAGCCGGGCCTGGCCGCGGGGCTGTCAGCAGAACAGCCCGCAGGATCGATCATACCGGCCTATCCCGTTCCGCCTCTGGAGACGATGGTCTATCGGACGGAGGAGAGCGGCACGGCCCCCGCATCCCAGGAGACCGCACAGTCTCACCCCTCCGGCCAGACTAGCCGCCCGGCGGCTACTGGTCAGACGGCGGCGTCCACCTCCCCAACTGTCCGAGGACAGGCGGAGAGGCCACCGGCAGGATCGCCAATATCGGAGCGCGGCAACATACGCGGCGCTTCGGAGCCCCTACAGCACACTTCCCCAACCACCGTGGCCCGCGATGTGCGGACCGTGGGCGGTTTGGAGATACGGCCCGGCTCCCAGGCCGGACCCGCCGCGAGTCAGACCTCCCAGGCGGAAAGCATCATGCAGACTGCCTATCCCGTCCCACCGCCGGAGACCATTGTCTATCGGACGGAGGAGCCCAGGGAGGCCCAGGCCGCCCAGAGTTTTACCCAACCGCAGAGCGGCACGGGACAGTCCCCGCAAGCTCGCGGCAACGCCCCGGCGCCGGAGCGGACCGGGCTTCGGACCGCCCAGCCCAACACGGCGAGCCTGCCCGGCCGGGAAAGCAGCCAGTCCCCCCGGCCTCGGAGTCCCGCCCAAGCGGCAGAAACCGGGACCGGCGAGCAGATCGCAAAAGCACCGTTTGCCCTGCGCAATTTTCAAAGCAGACCGGCCCGCTTTACGCCGAAGGACCGCGGGGAGGTGCTCCGCCTCCTGGAGCGGGCAGGCCGGACGCCCCTGTCTACCGCAGCCCGGGACGTTCGGACAGTATCGCCGGACCTGGGAGTTACACCTGGCGAGACAGAATCGGACGCCCCGTCCCAGGCCCTACAGCAGGCCATGCAGTCCCCGCCCCCGGAGACGATGGTCTACCGGACCCAGGAGACGCCGCCCGGACCGGCGGATACCGCCGCGGACCGGCCAACAGCGCCCCGAACGGCACAGACAGCCGGTGAGCAATCCAGCGTTTCGGAGACCATCCGGGCCGCCATGGCCCAGCAGACACAGCCGGACACCTATACCTGGCTGCGGGAGCGCCTGTCCGGCCGGATGCATCTGTCGCAGCCCCGGATCGCGGGACAACAGTCCCAGCCTATTATGGGACAGACAGCGTACTCGTCGGGCCTGCCATCCCAATCTCCCGCACAAATAACCTATCTGAGCCAGCAACCCCCGGTGATGGGACAGACGGCCCGCCCGGGCCAGCAGCAGTCTCAATCTCCCACGCAGATAAGCTACCTGGGCCAGCAGTCACCGACGATGGGACAGACGGCCCGTCCAGGCCAGCAGGTCCGGACCGCGGCGCAGATGACCCGCTTGAGCCGGCAGCCCCGGCAGGGTGCGGCGTCGCCGGGAACCCAGGCCTTTTCCCAGTCCGTCGGAACAGCGGCCAGCGCCGCCCGGTCCGCCGGGAACGCCGCCGGTGCGGCGCCGGAGCCGCTGGACCTGACCTATGCCACCCAGCAGCCCCAGAGCGACGCGGCGGTCCAGCCCCAGCAAGGCCAGCAAAGCCAGCAGGCCCAGCGGGGCCCCATGGATTCCGACTACGTCCGCAGTCTGCCCGACTGGGCCCAGCGCTTCCTCCGGGAGGGCGCGCCCCAGACCGCGGCCGCGGCGGCGGCCCAGATGGGCACCGCCAGAAATATCGCCACCCTGCCCCAGCCGGAGAAGGGCGAGTCCTTTGAGTGGACGGCCCCCAACTACCAGGCCCCCGCCCCCGTGACCTACCGGGAGCGGCCCCAGCGGCAGGAGCAGACCCAGGCCCAGGCCCAGCAGAGCGTCCGCATCAGCGACGCGGAGATCCGCCGGACCGCCGACCGGGTCTATCAGATCATCGAGGACCGCATCCGGCGGGAGCGCCGCCGGCTGGGCCTGTGACGGAGAGGAGGACACAGAATGTACCTAGGCATTCCCAACCCCAATATTCTGGTGCCTCTGGAGAAGATGAAGGTCACGCCGGAGGTGGACGACGAGTTCGAGGTGCTCTACAACCCGGAGAGCTACAGCCAGTCCCGGCAGGTGAACTACGGGGAGGTCAGCGGCTTTTCCGCCGCGTCCCCGGCGGCTCAGTTCCTGTACGGCGGCCTGGAGGTCCTGTCCTTCCGGCTGTTCTTCGACAGCATGTCCGCCGGAAGCGAGGTGGGCGGCGGCATGGTTGACAAGCTGAAATTCGCCGCCAACAGCCTGCTGCCCTCCCTGACCAAGATGATCGACGTGCGGAAATACACCAAGAAGGTCACCAACCTCATGCTGGTCAACGAGGACCTGCACCGGCCCCAGTTCGTGACATTGAAGTGGTCCTCCCTCCAGTTCGGGGGATATCTGATGGCCTGCAGCCAGAACTTCGTCAAATTCAACGAGAAGGGCCTGCCGGTCCGCGCCTGGCTGGACTGCACGTTCATTGAGGCGGTCTCCCCCCTGGCCGAAAAGTTGGGCGGCGGCTTCTCCCTCAACTCCCCGGATACCACCAAGTTCCACACCGTGCGCCAGGGGGACTCCCTGTGGTCCCTGTCCACGGAGGCCTACGGCCAGCCGGAGCAGTGGCGGCTCATCGCCGACGCCAACGACCTGGCCAATCCCCGGCGCCTGCGCTCCGGCGAGACGCTGCGGATGCCCGCCATGAAGAAGTGACGGGAGCGGCCTCCCGTTTGCTCCGCTTTCCCGCGAAAAGCGGCTATCATACTTTTTCTTGAAAGAAAAAGTATCAAAAAGAACTTTACCATCGCTCTCAAAGCGTTGCGATACCCACATTCCCCACACGGTAACGAAAGATACTTCTAATGGGAGAATAGAATCCGCCAATAAAGGGGGCCGAGACGTGGACAAAGGAAAGTATACGATCAAGGCCCTCCGGACCAAGTACGAGGACTTTCACAGCCCGGCGTTCACCATTAAGGTGGACGGCAAGCCGCTGGAGAGCAACGAGAACATCATCAGCTCCCTGGACGTGGACCTCTGCGCCGACGGCTCGGCGGGGGGATGCCGCTTCACCGTGGGCAACGAGTACGACTACGAGAAGACCGAGATGCTCCACAACATGGCCAAGACCCTCAAGGTGGGGGCCAAGCTGGAGATCCAGGGGGGCTATGTCAAGAAGCAGGATATCTTCTTCGGCTACGTGGACGAGTGCTCCATCGAGTACAGCGGCAGCAAGCCGCCCCGGATCGCCGTCAGCGGCGTGGATGGCTTCGGCTACCTGATGAACTGCCAGGAGCCCATGTACGGCGGGAAGAAGAAGCCCAAGCAGCTGGTGGAGGAGATCATGAAGAAGGCCACCGGCGCGGGCTTTGCCAAGTCCGTCACCGTGGGCAACATCCCGGCGTCCGACGTGCCCCCCATCAAGGAGCAGCTGGACGACTTCACCTACCTCCGGATGCTGGCGGAGCGCTACTGCATGAGCCTGCTGTGCGTCAATGGGGAGCTGATCTTCGACAACGTCATCAGCAACAGCAGCCCCATCATCACCCTCTCCGCCACCAAGGACCTGCTCACGTTTTCAAGGCGGATGTCCCTGGGCGGGCAGGCGGGCTCGGTGACAGTGTGGGGCAGGGATGTGAACCAGAAATTCATCCAGGGCACCGCCAGCTCCGTCAGCATCGGCGGGTCCGGCAAGAGCGCCGCCCAGGCCGCCCCCAAATTTGCCAAGGCGGTCCGGCGGGAGTACTGCGAGTACGTCCGCACCGAGCAGGAGTGCAAGGCCCTGGCCCAGTCCCGGCTGGACTCCCTGGCGCTGGAGTTCGTCTCCGGCCAGGGGAGTTGCCTGGGCATCCCGGAGCTGATCCCCGGCCGCTACGTGACCATCGACGGCCTGGACGGCGACTCGGAGGGCAGCTACTTCATCAGCAAGGTACACCACAACTTCAACGAGGACGGCTATATCACCACATTTGAGATCAAGGGGGCCAAGGGCTGATGGGCATTGCCGAACAATTCCAGGCGGCGCTGAACGCGTCTGGGCAGACCTATGAGCGCCGGATGGCCCGCCAGGGCCTGACCCTGGCCACCGTGACCAATATCACCGACCCGGATAAGCTGAACCGGGTCAAGTGCCTGCCCATCGAGAACAAGGAGAACCAGGAGGAGACCGACTGGTGCTACGTGATGGCCCCCATGGGAGGCCCCCAGCGGGGACAGTTCTTTTTCCCGCGGGTGGACGACCTGGTGGTGCTGGCGTATCTGGGGGGCGACCCCCACCGGCCCATGGTCATCGGCACCTACTGGAACACGGAGGTCAAGCCCCCCTACACCATCGAGCAGGGCAAGGTCTACAACTACACCATCAAAATGCCCAGCGGCACGGAGCTCCTCTTCTACGAGGAGCCCGGCAAGGAGAAGGTGACGCTGACCCTGCCCTCGGGCACGGTGCTGCGCATCGACGACGAGAAGAAGGCGGTGGCCCTCCAGGACAAGGCCGGAGACAACGCCCTGACCATGGACCTGCAGGGCGGCAACGTGGTGCTGAAGGCCAAGACCAAGCTGACCCTCTCCGCCGGGGACACCACCATTGAGCTGGCCGCGGCGGGCACCATCACCCAGAAGGCCAGCAACAAGATATCCATGGAGGCCGCCAACATCGAGGAGAAGGGCAGCGCTAAGATCGCCCTCCAGGGGGCCACCATCGAGGCCAAGGCCAACGCCACCATGACCCTCCAGGCCTCCGGCCCCACCACCATCAAGGGGGCCATCGTCAACATCAACTAACCAAGCCTTTCCCAAAAGGTATATGAAGCAGAACAAAACAGGCGGCCCGCCCGCCTGATACCCATATCGCTCCTTCGAGCACAGCCATCCACCGTTACCGGGCGGAGCACGAAAGGACCGCAGCATCCCGGTAGCGAGTGTGAAGTTCTTTTTGATTCTTTTTCTTTCAAGAAAAAGAATGGAGGGGAGGAGAGCCATGAACGGAAAAGAGTTTTTGGGCCGCGGCCTGAAATTCCCTTTGCAGGTGGACCCCAGGACCGGGAAGATCGCCATGTCCGAGCAGGAGGAGGATATCCGGGAGGCCATCGGCATCATCCTGCGCACCGGCCAGGGCGAGCGGGTCATGCGCCCGGACTTCGGCTCCGACACCATGGAGTACGCCTTTGCCCCCGCCTCCGACACCATGAACAACTCCATCGCCAGCAATCTGCGGATCTTTCTCCAGGGCCAGGAGCCCCGCATCAAGGATGTGGAGGTGGAGTGCCAGCGGCAGGACCAGCAGGACGGGGCCCTTGTCATCTCCGTCAGCTATACGGTCCGCAGCACCAACAGCCGCTACAACCACGTGTATCCCTTCTATATGACGGAGGGCTCGGAAGGAGGCGGCGCTGAATGAGCGGAACGCCTGTGCTGGACCCCCGCCAGCGGCCTGACATCATGGCGGAGCTGGCCGCCCACGCCAAAGAGTATACTCCCGAGTGGCGCTATGAGGGCGCCCAGGACGACCCCGGCTCCGCGCTGGCGGAGCTCTTCGGGGATATGTTCTACCAGACCGTGGACCGGATGAACTCCGTCCCGGAGAAGCTGTACACAGAATTTCTGAATCTGACCGGCTTCAACATGCCGGACCCCATGCCCGCCTCGGGGCTCATGCAGTTCACCGCCCACGACACCGTGGAGGCCCCCGTGCCCGTCCCGGAGGGGACGGCGGTGTTCGCCCAGGACGAGGACGGGGAGCAGATCGTCTACGCCACCGGGCGGCGCATCGAGTCCACCCCCGCCCAGCTGCGGGAGCTGTACTTCGTGGACCCCCGGTCCGAGACCATCGAGCGGCTGGACACCGGCCGCCCCAACCCCTTCTTTGCCCCCGCCGGAGGGGAGAACCTCCAGCGCCACCGCTTCTCCCTGGGCCAGAACGAGGTGCTGGCCCTGCGGAGCCCCTTTGAGATCGAGGTGGAGCTGCGGCAGGAGGCGGGCTTCGCCTCCACGGAGACGGCCCAGCGCCTGGCCGACAGCGCCCTGGGGAGCTGGACCTTCCGCTCCGGCGAGACGGACGTCCCCTTCACCTCCACCCGCGCCGAGAGCGGCCGGGTGATCCTGACCTACGAGGGCGAGGCGGCGTTCCCCCCCGATGAGGAGGGCAGGCGCTGCATCACCTATACCTCCGCCGCCGGCCAGGGCGTCGGAAAGCTCATCCTGGACAGCGTCCGGCTGCGTTCCCGGCCCATGGACCGGATGCCGGTGGACTCGGCGGCCAACGGCGACGTGCCGCTGGACCTGGAGGCGGGGGACTACTGCTTCGGCCGCCGCCCGGCGGTGTACAGCCTCTGCTACCTCCGCTCCGACCAGGTGTTCAGCAAGCGGGGGGCCCAGGTGAATCTGCGCCTGGACGTGGGGGCGGTCATCACCGACCCGCCCAGTACGGCCCCCCAGTACGAGTTCACCCAGCGCATCATCGACAAGCGGGACGCGGTGGTCATCGTGCCCGACGACGTGTATGTCAGCCAGGTGACCTGGGAGTACTATAACGGCGCGGGCTGGCGCCCCCTGAAGGTGGAGGGGGACCGGAACCCCTTCTCCTGCCAGCGGCAGGGCGCCCAGGAGCTGCGCTTCGACGTCCCGGCGGATCTGACCCCGGTGGAGGTCAACGCCGAGGAGGGCTTCTACATCCGCTCCCGGGTGGTCCACGTGGAGAACGAGTTCTCCATGACCCCCCGCTGGGTGGTGCCTTTCCTGAAGAGCGCGGACTGCCTGTGGAGCTACCCCGAGGGGGTTCCGGCGGACCGCGTGGAGGCGGAGAACAACGGGGAGCACACGGTGCAGGAGAACGCCGCCGGTGTGAACCGCCTGGGCTTCCCGGGCCTTTTGGCCCTGGAGGACCACCCCTCCGCCATGTATTTCTGCTTTGACCGCTCGCCCAACGCCATGCCGCTGTCCATCTACTTCGACGTGGCGGGCCGGGTGAAGCTGGAGGATAAACTGAGCTTTGAGGCCTGGACCGGCAGCCGGTTCGAGCCGGTACGCAGCGTGGACCTGACCCGAAACTTGCTCCACCCCGGCACCATGCTCCTGTACCTGCCGAAGGCCCTGCCGGAGCGGGAGCTCTTCGGGACCAGCGGCTGCTGGCTGCGGCTGGTCCGCAGCTCCTATCTGCCCGGCCCCATCCCCCGGGTGAACGCCGTGGGGCTGAACATCGTCCAGGCCGCGGCCCGGGAGCAGGCGGAGGAGGAGATCTTCTCCGCCGGGGCCTACGAGGCGGGACTGTGCCTGCGCCTGTTCCACAGCTCCGTGCTGGAGACCCAGGTGTGGGTGGACGAGGTGAACCAGCTGGCCGTGGGCGACGCCCAGCGGCTGGAGCGGGACCTGCCCGGCCGGGTACGGCTGGAGTGGGACGACCGGGTGCTGCGGCACTGCTGGGTGCTGTGGAAGCGCACGGCGTCGCTGCCCCTCTGCGGCGGCGAGGACCGCTGCTACGAGCTGGACCCCTACGAGGGGACCGTCACCTTCGGCAACGGCGTTCACGGCCGGGTGCTGCCGGAGGGACTGGACAACATCCGGGTCCGCTACGCCTTCGGCGGCGGCACCCGGGGCAATCGGGCTGCCGGCACGGTGACCCAGGTCATCGGCGCCCTGCCCCGCATCAGCCAGGTGGAGAACCTGACCGCCATGAGCGGCGGCACGGACCGCCTGCCCCCCGAGCGGGTGGACGCCATCGCCAACAAGCGCCTGCGCAACCGGGACCGGGCCGCCGGGGGCAGGGATTTTGAGGAAATTGTGATCCTCCGCTTCCCCCAGGCCCGGCACGTAAAGTGCTTCCCCGGGCGGGACGCCGCCGGGGCCTACGTCCCCGGCCACGTCAGCGTGGTGGTGGAGGGCAGCGACCTGGACAGCAGCCGGGCCACCGACGACCTGTGCCAGCGCATCTATGAGGACCTGTCCGCCCGGTGCGACTGCGTGATGACGGCGGAGGGACGCCTCCACGTGGTGGGCTCCACGGTGATCACCGTGAGCAGCAGCGTGCTGGTGGAGATGGAGGACCTGGACCGCAGCGTGGAGACCCAGCAGGAGATCGCCCGGCGGCTGGAGGAGCTCATCAACGTGCGCTGGCGGGAGCGGGATATCGGCAGTCAGATCCGGGTGGCCCAGGTGTGGCAGACCGTGCGGGACACCCCCAATGTGCGTCTGGTGCGGAGCATCCTGCTGGAGGGCCGGTACGACCAGTCCGGCATCGAGCGGGTGGTGCCCCTGGAGGAGGACGACGCCTTCCCCTATGCCACCGTCAAGAGCGGGACCCACCTGATCCAAGTGACATGACCGATCTGCATTTGTTTTGAGAATCACCGGGAAGGAGGAGCGGTCTGGTGTTAAAAACGCGGAATCTGGACGATCAGACCTACGCGGAGATCGTAGAGGCGGCGGAGGGACGGCTCCCCTGGCTGTGCCCGGTGTGGACCGACCACAACTCCACGGACCCCGGCATCACCATCCTGGAGCTGATGGCCTGGTACAAGGAGCTGCAGCAGTACCAGATGAACCAGGTCACGGACCTGCTGAAATGGAAGCTGCTGAAGCTGGCGGGGGCGCTGCCCCGGCCGGCGGCCCCGGCCCGGTGCGCGGTGGAGATCCTCCCCGGCCAGCCGGCCCGGCAGGCCGGAGAGCGGCTGTACACCCGGGAGGGCATCCCCTTTGAGCTGGAGGAGGCCGTACCGGCGAAACGTCCCGCCCTGGAGCGCGTGTGCGTCCGGAGCGGGGACCGGGAGATGGACGTGGGCGACATGCTGGGCGACCGGCCCATCACCTTCCAGCCCTTCGACCTGGGCGGCGCGCCCGCCGTCCTGGCCATCGGCTTCTCCCAGCTGGGGGAGGGCCCGCTGCGGCTGCGGTTCGAGGTGGACCAGCCCGCCGGGGCGGCCCGGAACCCCTTCGGGGACGACAGCCAGGTCCCCCGTCTGATCCGCTGGACCTGCGTGGGGGCGGAGGGGACGGAGCTGCTCCGGGACGAGACCCACGCCCTCAGCGTCAGCGGCTACGTGACGCTGCGGCCCCGGGGCCTCTGGCCCGCCGGGGAGGACGGCCTCCACTGGCTGACGCTGGAGCTGACGGACCCCGGCTGCGAGGAGAGCGTCCGCCTGTCCGACATCACGGCGGACCGGTATGAGGTCCTCCAGCAGGAGACCTGGGCCCGAATGTACCGGTTCCGGGCGGAGGGAGACCACTATACCGCGCTGCTGGAGGACGCCCAGGCCCGCACCGCCCGGCTGTCCGTATTTCTGCGGACGGCGGAGGGCTGGGAGCAGACCGACCTGTGGCAGACCAGCCGGACGGAGTCCGGCCTCCGGGTGGAGGCGGAGACCGCCGGGGCGGCCCGGGACGGGGAGGACAACCTGATGGTCCTCTGCCTGGACCCGGTGCGGGCCCCCGAGCTGCTGTTTGACGCCAAGGGCCTGCCGGGGGAGACTTTCTTCCTGCGGCTGGACGGCCTCACGGCGCTGACCGAGCATTTTACGCTTCTGTGCAACACCCTGCACCGGGACGGCAAGGTCCGTCCGGCGCTGTGGCGCTGCGTGGACGATTTTTACCAGTACGGCCCCCGGGACCGGGTGTTCATCTACGACCCGGCGCGGGAGACCGTGACCTTCGGGGACGGGGAGCACGGCGCGCTGCTCCAGGGCGGCCTGGGCGCCGTGCTGGCGGCGGAGCTGACCGTATCCTTCTGCGCCGGAGGCAACATCCCCGGCGGCTGGAACCTGGCCTTTGACGGCAGCGAGCCCCTGCGGAACACCGCCGCCGCCGGCGGCGCGGACCGGGAGAGCGTGGATGAGGTCCAGGCCCGCCTGCTGCAGGAGCTGAGCGAGACCAATAAGTGCGTCTCCGCTGCGGACTACGAGCGGCTGGCCCGCCGGACCCCCGGCCTCCGGGTGGCGGCGGCCAAGGCACTGCCGGCCTATGACCCCGACGACCCCACCGGCGTCAGCTGGGCCCCCACCGTCACGGTGGTGGTGGTGCCCGACGGCGCGGGGGACCGGCCCATGCCGGACCGGCGGTTTCTGGAGACGGTGGAGCGGCAGCTGGAGCGCTGGCGGCCCATCGGCACCAGCGTCAAGGTGGTGCCGCCGGTGTACGTGGAGATCGACGTCTCCGTGTCCCTGCGGGGCGGGGAGAGCGGCGCGGAGGAGGACGTGGAGCGGGTCCTGCGGACCTACTTCTCCGAGGCCGGCATCGGCGGGACGGTCCGCTCCGGCGATCTGGCCGCCCTGATCCAGGCCCTTCCCGGCGTGCTCCAGGTGCGCCAGGCCAGGGCGCGGACCAGCCATCCCGGCTGCACCCAGAGCGCCGAGGGGGACATCCGCCTGCCCAAGCGGGGCATCGCCCTGCTGCGGGAGCTGAAGTTCGAGCGCCTCAGCGTGGAGCGGCTGGGGAGATAAGAGACTGCCGGAAAAGGCCGTGGGCGGCGCGAAACTCCGCGGGGCTTTTGACGGGCTGAAAATACTTTTTCATCCTTTTTCTTCCAGAAGGAGGGAGAGCGAATGGGTCCCATCCAGACACAAATGGTCATCCGCTGCGCGGAGCAGTGGATGGGCGGGCTGTTCTATCAGATCGAACCCCACGGCGACGGCCTGCGGCTGGACCGGGACCGGGCCGCCACCGGCGTCTACTGCATGAAGGCGGTGGACAGCGGGGAGAGCGGCTTCCGCTGGGACCGGGTGGTGGTGGAGGCGGACCTGCCGCCGGACACCGCCCTGCGGGTGTACGCCTACGCCGCCGACCACCGGTGGTGGGGGGAGTGGGAGGACCTGGACGAGGGGCTCCGGAGCCTGGAGGGCGACCCCACCCGGACCATCTATCAGGTGTTCGGCCCGCCGGCGGCCCACAGCGGGGACTTCTATCTCCAGTGTACCGGCCGGTACCTGTGGCTGGCCTTTGAGCTCACCGCCACCGGCGCGGAGAGCCCGGTGATCCACGCCCTGCGGATCTGGACCGGCGGGGACCACATGGTGGACTATCTGCCCGCCATCTACCAGGAGGGGGACTTCACCCGGCGCTTCCTCTCCGTTTTCAACAGCATGTACGCCGACCTGGAGCGGGCCGTGGACAGCCTGCCCGCCCTGTTGGATTTTGAGCACACCGGCGGCGAGATGCTGCGATATCTGGCCGGGTGGGTGTGCGTGGAGCCGGGCGGCGGCGAAGAGCGGCTTCGCCGGCGGGTGCGCACCGCCCTGCCGGACTACGAGGACCTGTACACCGTGGCGGGGGTGCGGCGGAGCGTCCGCCGCCTGACCGGACGGGACCCCATCCTCATCGAACACGCCCAGGTCTCCCCCAACCGCCCCGACTGCCGGGACCCGGAGCTGTACCGCCGGCTCTACGGGGAGGACCCCTACCGCTTCTTCGTGCTGCTGCCGGAGGACACCTTCTCCAGCCAGCGGCAGCGGAAGGAGTTCCAGCGGCAGATGGAGGAGATCATCCCCGCGGGGATGCAGATGCAGATGATCCAGCTCAAGCAGTGTGTGCAGCTGGACTGGCACACCTATCTGGGGGTCAACTCCCGGCTGGGCAGCTACGTCCCGGCGGCCATCGACGAGCAGGTGACGATCCACTACGATACCACGATTGGAGGAGCCGACAATGAATAACGCCAACTATTCCCCCTTTGAGCGCAACCGCTACTTCTACGGAAAACTGCTGACCGTGCGGGACTTTGAGACGGAGCAGCGCTACTACAACGGCAAGCGGTCCCTGCTCAACCGCCTGATCACCGGGGCCGGCGTGGTGTGCGGCCTGGGCGTCACCGCCAGTGACGAGTCCACCCTGATGATCGGCAGCGGCATGGCCCTGGACTACAAGGGCCGGGAGATCGTGCTGCCGGAGACCCTCTTCCGCAAGCTCCAGATGCTGGAGGGCCAGGAGACCCTGAAGGGCCGGCAGGACGCCTACCTCTGCCTCCGCTACGCCGAGGAGGACGTGGAGCCGGTGAACGCCACCGGCGCCCAGACCGGGGACCAGCGGCAGTTCGACCTGACGAGGGAGGGCTACCGCCTGTACCTCACCGGGGAGGCCCCGGCCTACCGGGAGCTGCTGGAGGCCGCCGGCCGGGAGAACGTGTCGGTTCTGTACCAGAGCGACGAGCTGACGCTGGTGCTGTCCGTGCCGTCCTCCGTCTGCGCCGGGGAGGAGTTCCAGGCCCAGGTGCTGGTGGTGAAGAACGAGAAGACCCCGCCGGTCCAGTTCGTGCTGGAGGGCGAGAATGCCTTCGTGGAGAGCGACAACGGTCGGGTGCGCCTCCAGTACCGGGAGAGCCGGGAGGAGAAGCGGTATGTGTACACCGTGGACTTCCCCCTGCGCTGCAAGTCCCTCAGCGACGTGGAGAACCAGTTTTTCCCCGAGGGCTGCGAGCTGAACGTGGAGCTGGGCAGCCACCACTATAAGAACTACCTCACCGTGGACGCGGGGGTGTACCTCTGCCGGAACCAGACGGACCGCCAGGCCCTCCGCCGCAGGACCGACAACCTGGACCGCCACACCCTGGGGGAGGATATCCCCCTGTATCTGGCCAAGCTGGAGCTCCTGTGGTCCGCGGGCGGCATGTTCGTCAGCAGCGTGACCAACCTGCCTTTCCAGCAGACCGTGTCCCGGGAGAGCGCGGGCGGCGGCCAGGGCGCCGGGGACCTGGAGGTCACCACCTCCGTGCGGAGCCTGGAGTACTGGCAGAAGCCGGACGTGAAGGCGGTCTACCAGCCCTCCGCCGGGGCCCTGCACTTTGACTTCGGCATCCCCTCCCCGGAGCAGTACGACTATGCCGTGGCCCACGGCACCGTGGATATCGCCCTGCCCGGCGGCATCCGGGTCAACAGCCGGGTGTACTCCGAGGAGATCGCCCACGGCCTGGGCTCCGGCGCGGTGGACGTGCGGCTCAGCGTGGAGTTCGTGGACAACGAGAAGCAGGAGACCGCGCTGCTCTGCGGCAGCAGTGAGGTGTTCAAGTCCCGGGCCCTGAAGATGGCGCCCCCCTGGGTGGAGACGGCGGCGGTGGTGTACCCCGAGCGGGGCACCATGCGCATCGGCCTGTGGCTCCACGACACCGTGGACGGAAACCTGCTGCGGGTCCACTACTTCGCCCAGAAGCCGGAGCGGGACACCAGCCGCATCCTGGCCCAGCGCCGGGTGAGCGTCAGCGTGACGCCGGAGTTCTCCCGCCTGGAGTGCCGGGGCAAGCTGCAGTTCCAGGCCGACGTGGTGGGCAGCGAGGACAAGAGCGTGGTCTGGTCCATCAAGGAGAGCAACGGCGGAGAGATCGACCACAACGGCCTCTATCAGGCCCCGGAGACCCCGGGCACCTATGAGATCGTGGCCACGGCCAGGACCGACGACACCGTCACCGCCAGCGCGTTTGTAATTGTGGAGTAACTATTTTTCGACAATATCAGGAGAGGAGGGACGCGGCGTGGATGATATCCTGCTGGTGCGGGACCGGTACAAGGTGGTCCAGGTGCTGGATACCAGGGAGGACTACGCCTTTGCCGAGGCGGTGGACATCCTGGACCGGCAGCAGGGCACCTGCCTGCTGAATATCTACGAGGGCCCGCTGCTGCGCGCCTACCTCCCCTGCTTTGACCAGCTGCGGGGCTGCTCCGCTTTCCAGACCATGTTTCTGGAGGGGGACAGCCTGGTCACTGTGTTCGAGGAGCGGACCGGCCGGCCCATCGACCAGATCTTCTTCCGGGGGGACAACCACGAGTGGAGGGAGCGCCTGGAGTACGCGGAGCTGCTGCTCCACGCGGCCCTCAACATGGCGGACCTGCCGCCGGAGGTGAGCTGCGCGGCCATGCTGTCGGAGAACGTGCTGGTCAGCCTCAACGACAAGGAGGTCCGGCTCCAGTTCAAGGTGTTGCCCCTGGAGGGGATGAACAGCAGGGAGCTGGTCTATCTGACCGGGGACCAGCTGCGGAAGATCCTCCTGCCCCGGTTCAGCACCCCCAGGGAACAGCTGGACTTCCTGGACGAGGTGGAGGAGGGCGGCTGCGTCAACATCGTCCGGCTCTACGCCCTCTGGCGGGACCGCCGGGGGGGCATCCAGGCGGCCTACGAGGCCCTGGAGGATATGAACTTTATTCGCCGCTGGTTCTCCCTCATCTGGGGACGGATCAAGCGGAAACTGGCCAGGCGAGGTGAGAAACGGTGAAGAAGCTGACGAAGTTCGGAGTATTTCTGGTGCTCCTGTGCCTCCTGAGCGCGGGAGCGGCCCTGCTGTTCTGGGACCTGGGCGCGGAGTGCGTGTCCGTGCTGCGCACCGGCGTGGGCAGCGGCGGCTATCTTCTCACCGCCTCCGACGCCGAGGGCCGCGTATACGCCCTCCAGCGGCAGAGGGGCGTCTACCGCCTGGTGATCGGCGATCAGGCCGGCCGCCGGACGGAGCGCTGGACCCTGGCCAAGGATGTGATCCCGAAAGAGAGCAAGCCCACGGTGCTCTACCCGGCGTCGGGCGGAGCGGTCTACCTGGGCCTCTACAGCACGGAGGGACAGGACACCCGCCTCCAGCTCTACCGGATCAGCGACGGGGGCGATACGGCGGAGATGCTGATGAATGAGCCCTGCCTGGGGGACAGCCTTCCCGGGCAGATGGCCGGGATGCGCCTGTCCGACTTCTCCGAAGTGGACGGCGTGGTCACCTTCGCTCTGCTCCGGGGCGATACGGCGGAGTTTTTCCAGCGCACCAGCGCCGAGAGCGGCCTGGAGCGGGTGCGGACCGTGGAGCAGTCTGACCTGCGCTGCGCCCTGGCCCTGTCCGACGGGACGCTGGCCCTGGTCACCGGGCGGCAGCTGATCCGCACGGACCGGCCGCCGGTGAGCCTGGGCGCCGGGGAGAACGTGATACAAATTTCACAGGCTGGCACCGGCGTGTACTATGTGGACGGGGCCGGTCTCCGGGTGTTTTTCGCGGACTTTGCCGAGTGGCGGCCCTACGCCTACCTGAGCCTCAGCAAGGACGCCTACGACCTGGACAACGCCACGGACCTGAGCCTGACCCGGGACGGGGACGCGCTGCTGCTGATGAACGGCCAGCGGCTGTTGCTGGACCGGGGGAGCACGGTGTCGGACCTGAGCGCCATGCTGTACCGCTCCCCGGTGCAGTGCGTGCTGATCCTGGCCGCCATCGCCCTGGGGGTGCTGCTGCTGACCTTCTCCCTGTGGTACATCGTCTGTGAGCAGCGGAAGTTGCGCCTGCCCCTGCTGGTGCGCTGGGGGACCGTGGCGGTGGCCGCGGCGGTCCTGGCGGTGGGGGGCATCCTCCGCCTGGCGGTGGAGCCGGCGTACCACACCGCCGCCCAGCGGGAGGCAGCGAGCCTCCTGGGCAGCGTCTCCGCCCTGGTGGCGGGGAACCAGTTCACCGACCCCCAGCTGCCGGAGCTGCTGAGCGACAGCGTGGCCAGCGCCCAGGGCGGACGCTACTGGGATACGGCCGTGGAGGTCTACTTCCGGGACGGCGAGGGGATCTGGAACCTGGTGTCCGGCAACGCCGGCCGTCAGGTGGGGATCCGTGCGGAGCTGACGCCGTCCTTTGACCGCGTCAGGGCGGAGGATACCCTGAACAGCGGCAGCGGCGCCGCCTTCTGGACCTATACCGGTGGCGGAGAGCCCCACTACGTGCTCTACCGCGCCCAGGGCAGTTACCTGCTCAGCGCCGACGTGGGCGGCGAACGGCTGCTGGAGGCCGGACGGTCCAACTACAGCTGGATGGTCCGGGGCCTGTGGGCCCTGGCGATCCTGCTGGCGGCGGTGACGCTGGCCCTGCTGTGCTGGATCACCACGGGCCTCCACCTGGTGCTGGAGGGCATGGAGCGGCTGGCCGCCGGGGACCGGGACGTGGAGGTCCACCTGGGCGGCGGCGACGAGCTGGAGAGCCTGGCCGACGACGTGAACGCCCTGTCCCACACCATGTGGGAGCTGGAGGAGCGCAGGAGCGCCCTGGCAAAGTCCTACCGCCGGTTCGTGCCGGAGAAGGTACTGTCCCTCCTGGGCAAGGAGGACATCGCCGAGGTGGACCAGCGGACTTTCGTCTCCCGCCATCTGGCCGCCATGATGCTGACCTTCCGTTTCCCGGACGAGGTATACAGCTCCAGCGGCAAGGTCCTGTTCGACAACGTCAACGAGGTCATCGAGCGGACGGCCTCCATCGTGTCCGGAAAGGGCGGCACGGTGTTCAACTTCGCGTACAACGGCTACGACGCCGTGTTTGAGGGCGGCAGCACCGCCGCCGTGAGCACCGCCGTGGCGGTGCAGCAGGAGGTCATCGAGCTGAACCGGGAGCGGGAGGCCGCCGGACGGCCCCCGGTCACCGTCCATATCGCCCTGGACGAGGGCGAGGTGATGCTGGGCGTCGTGGGCGACGGGAACCAGCTGGAGCCCGCCTCTATCTCCAACAGCTTCTCCATCGCCCGGCATCTGACCCACCTGTGCGACCGGCTGGAGGCCAACATCCTCTGCACCGAGGCCGTCATCGGCGGCATCGAGGGCTACGCCAGCCGCTACGTGGGCAAGTGCGTGGAGAGCGGCGAGACGGTGCGGACCTACGAGATCTTTGACGGCGACCCCTATGAGGTCCGCAAGGTCAAGGAGCAGAGCTGCGCCAGCTTCTCCGAGGGCATCTACGCCCTGTACAGCCGGGACTTCTCCCGGGCCAAGAGCATCTTCCTCCAGCTGGTCCACCGCAGCACGGAGGACGGCGGCGTCCGGTACTACCTGTATCTGGCGGACCAGCTGGAGAAGCGCCCCGACCAGGATATCGGCCTGGACGCGGTGATTTAAACGTAATTTAAACGTAATTAAATTTAAGTGTTCGGTTCCGCCGCTCTCCCCTCTGGGGGACGGAGCGGGGGACCGGGAGATAAGGAGGGAGTTCCATGGCCCCTACGCAATTTGACATCATCCGCCGCCAGGGTGAGGCGGCTGCGCGAAACCAGGCCAACCGGGCCGCCGCCGAGCTGCGGCGGGACACCAGCCTGGTGGGCATGGCCAGCCGTCTGGCCGGCAAGACCATCGCGGACGGGGACCGGGCGCTGCGGGGCGGACTGCTCCGCCGCCGCTTCTCCCCCCGGCCCATGGCCGGAAATGTGGTGCCCACCGAGCCCCAGCCCGTGCGTCCCGCGCCGGACGGCTATGTCCGCTGTTCGCCGGTGCAGCCGGTGTATGAGGCGGCGGACTACCGCCGGCGGCTCCTGTGGCGGGCCGTGGGCGTGGCGGTGGTCATCGCCGCGGCCCTTGTGGGCGTCTACTTCCTGGGCCAGCTGGGCCTGCTGGGCCGGTGACCCCGGGGCGAAATTCTGCGAGGCTTTTGTATTCCAAATGTGTCCGCGACGATAGGGGGACTTTCCTTTGCTGAGCCAACTGCTTCGACAACTGATCTCTTCCTTCGGGATCTTCTTCCGCACCATCAAGGCCTTCTTCACCAGAAGGCTTATGAGCGTCGCGGCCTATTTCCGCAGGATCACCAACTTTTCCCGCCAGGCCACCAAGGTGGCCAACGCCTCCTTCCAGGGCGCGGCGGCGGCGGTGAAGAAGCCCACCAAGCGGGAGGACTATATCGAGACCCAGCGGCTGTTCATCTCCAAGTCGTTCCTGATCCTGGCGGCCATCGCCCTGGTGGTGTTCGGCCTCTTCATGTACTACATCGGCTGGCCCTTTATCCTCAGCCACTTTCTGACCGCCCGGTTCTACCAGGAGGATGAGCGCATCCCCGAGTGGACCGGCAAGGTCATCGTCTACTACGACAAGAAGAAGACCATCCCCAAGTACAGCGGCAAGCTGGAGGAGGGCATCCTCCAGGGCCAGGGCAAGGAGTACGACGAGGAGGGCCTCCTCACCTACGAGGGCGGCTTCGTGGACGGCGTGCGCAGCGGCAGCGGTATCGGCTATGTCTCCGGCGTGCTGCTCTACGAGGGCCAGTTTGAGAACGGGGTCTACGAGGGCACCGGCACGCTCTATGAGGACGGCATGAAGTCCTACCAGGGCGCTTTCTCCGAGGGCCTGCCCAACGGGATGGGCACCGCCTACAAGGAGGGGACCAAGCGCTACGAGGGCGGCTTCGTGGACGGCGTCTACGAGGGACAGGGCTCCGCCTACGACGAGAACGGCACCCTGCGCTACACGGGCTCCTTTGACGACGGCCTCTACGACGGCGAGGGCTCGGCCTATGACGAAGAGGGGGACCTGCGGTACAAGGGCTCCTTTGGCGAGGGACTCTATGACGGCCCCGGCACGGTCTATCTGAAAAACGGGGACCGGATCAGCTCCGAGTTCAGCAAGGGCGTGGGCAACGGCGTCATCCAGTGGTACAAGAACGGACGGCTGTGGTATGACGGCGGCGCCGACGATTTGACCCCCGACGGCTTCGGCCGGATCTACACCCCCAACGGCAAGACCATCTACGCCGGTGAGATGGACCGGGGCACCCTGGACGGCGGCTGGATGCTGACCCTGACGGCGGAGGAGCTGCGGGAGGCCTTCGGCGATGCCAACGTGACCGAGTCCGGCCGGAACGCCGGCGGATTCCTGACCATCAACAACGACATGGGCCTGACGGTCCTGTGTACCTTCCGGCAGGGGGAGGAGGACGCCCACGCCTACCGCATCTGGTTCGCGCCGGACGAGTCCTCGGACATCGCCTCCCTGATGCCCTGGGCCAACCGGATGGCCTCGGAGTCTTGGGCCGGGAAGGACCGGGACGACATGGTGCGGAACACGCGGTCCAGAGGCCGGGTATTCCTGCCCCAGGGCAGCACCGGCGGGGACTGGAACCAGAGCGTATTTTACTATGAGGACCACGCCCTCTCCATGGTCTATGCCCGGAAGATGGCGGCGCCCTTTGAGGTGATCTGGGCCCAGTCCGGCGGACTGGACCTGAAGGTGGGGACCGACGCGGCGGATGAGACCGCCGCCCAAGCCCAGGAGCAGCTGGACGCCCTGCTGGACGCCCTGGAGGGCGTCGGCGGAGGCGGCGGGTCCGGCGGCGGAGAAGGCGGCGGCGAGGCCGACCCGGCGGACGTGGAGCGCCTGCTGGGGCTGATGCTGACGCCCCAGGACGCCTATGACCTGATGAACGCCCTGACGGACTACTACGCCTACGGCAAGACGGTGGAGGCCATGGAGGCCAGCCGTCCGCTGCTGGAGCAGAATCTCAGCGAGCAGCAGCGCCTGCTGGACCAGGGCCGCGAGGTCCAGGACGCGGTGGACGCGGTCCAGGACAGCCTGGACAGTCTGGACAGCACCGTGCTCCAGTACCGGGTGGTGCAGGAGCAGGCCCGGCTGGTGGCGGAGAAGCTCACCGGCATGAAGCTGGACGGGTACGATCTGGCGGCGGTGCTGAAGGTGATCGACGTGGCCTCCCTGGACGCCTCCGGCCTGTATGAGGCCGCGGTGGACTACGCCAAGGGCATCGCCGCGGGCCGGTACGAGGTGGACGAGGCCCAGATCGAGCTGGACGTCAAGACGCAGATCCTGGATATGACGCTGGCCTATGAGGGGATCACCTCCACCCAGGAGACGCTGGACAAGGCGAAGGCCTCCCTGGAGGAGATCAACCAGGCCTACGCCACGGGGACCGCGGAGAAGTCCGCCATGTACAGCGCCCAGTGCGCCGTCAACGACGCGGCCGCCGCCCTCTTCCAGACCACGGGCGCCTATACCAAGCTGATCAACCGGCTGAACGACCTGTCCGGCGGCTGGGTGGCGGAGCAGTACGGCTGGTTCGCGGAGCCCTTTGGCGTGCTGTACGACATGGCGCGCCAGCAGAGCGCCGACGCGGCTGAGGCGGATAAGCAGCAGCCCGCGGACGTGCCTGCGGACCCCGGCGAGGAAACCCCGGATGAGGAAAATCCGGGCGAGGAGACTCCCGGTGAGGAGACCTCGGACGGGGAGAACAGCGACAGCGAGACCTCCGGCGGCGAGACCCAGGACGGGGCGGCCACCGGGGGAGACGATACCCAGACCTCCGGCGAGACCACTTCGGAGACGGAGGGATCGGAGGCCGGGACCGAAGAGCCGGACAGCGGCGCCGAAGAAGCGGACCGTGAGACGGAAGATCCGGACGGCGAGACAGACGGCGGGGACGCCCCCGCGGCATCCGGGGAGGAGGAGTAAGCATGGCAGATTATACCGCGCTGGTGGAGGCGGGCAACGCGCTGGTGGAGCTGCTCCGCAGCGAGCTGACGCCGGAGCCCATCGGCAACCGGGAGCTGATCGCCCTGTGCTCCCCCCATGAGAGCGAGAACAACCAGCTGACCGTGTACCTGTACCAGGTGGAGGAGGACACCCAGGGGGTGCCCGTAGGCTACTACCAGGTGGGACGGAACAAGCAGCAGGTGCGGCCCACCCGGTACAACCTGCGCTTCCTGGTCACCGCCCACTCCAAGGCCCCCGCCCAGCTGCGCCAGGCGGACCAGTACCGCATGATCGGCGCGGCCATGCAGGTGCTGAAGGACCACCCGGTGCTGGACGCCCAGTACCTGCCCGGGTCCCTGAAGGAGCAGGGCAGCACCATCAACGTGGTGCTGGAGAAGACGCCCATGGATCAGCTGTTGAAGATCTGGAACAACAACAGCAACAACTACAAGCTTTCTTTCGTGGTGATGCTGGGCAACGTGGAGATCGACTCCCGCAGGACCAGGACCGTCTCCCGCGTCACCGACGTCACCATCGATACCGACTACGAGTATAAGGGCAAGGGCCGGGAGGAGAAGTCATGATCTCCATCCATGTCAGCGCCGTTCTGCGGGTGCGGGACGGCTACACCGGCCGGGAGGTGAAGCCATCCTCCCTGGTCTGCGCCGTGGACGGCCTGCCCTGCCGCCCGGTGGGCAAGGACGGCGGCTATCTGGTGTTCACCGGCCTGGCCCCCGGCGCCCACACCATCTCCCTGCGGGGACAGGGGTTCCTGGAGGAGCTGGTGGAGGTGGAGGCCGGCGGGGCCGCCTGGGAGATCGACGTCACCATGAAGCCCGGCCCCAACTACCCCTTCCGCCAGACCGTCACGCGCCTGACGCTGACGGTGCTGGACAAGAAAAAGCCCGCCGCCGGACGGCTGGTGTGGCTGGCCGCCGGCCAGGAGCTGAAGATCGCCCAGACCAAGGCGGAGGCCGGCAGCTGCGAGCTGCGCGTCTTTTTCAAGGGACCTCCCCCCGCGGGGACCTACCTCATTACGGACGACAAGCACAGCGAGATCGTCTCCCTCCGAAGTGTCGAGGGGGAGACGGCCATCTTGGGGACGCCCCTCCAGTGGGGCCACGCCCGGAGCAAGTGTTTCCTCCCCGCCCAGCGGTACCGCACCGGGGAGGACGGGACGCTGTCCGCGGTGCTGCGGGCACCCTGTACCGTCCAGGTGTACGCCGAGGGCGCGGGCCTCATCGGCAGCGCCCAGCTGGCCGAGGGGGACAACCAGGTGACCCTGTCTCTTTAATCTGTAACGAAGCGATCAATCTCTGAAAAGGAGAGTACCGAAATGGCAAATCCCATGGTGATGACCGCGCTGTGCACCTGCTCTTTCGGCGCAGTTCCCTGTCCCCTGCCGGTCACCAGCAACCAGACGGTGATGATGTGCGGCCCGCTGGCGGCCACGATCATGGACAACAAGCCGCCCACCTTCGGCATGTGCTCCAGTCTGGCCAACCCGGTGGTGGCGGCGGCCACCGCCGCCAAGCTGGGGGTGCTGACCCCCATGCCCTGCGTGCCCCTGACCCCGGCCCCCTGGGTGCCGGGCGTCCCCACCATATTGGTGAACAAGAAGCCGCTGCTGAACACCACCAGCAAGCTGTTCTGCATGTACGGCGGCATCATCCAGTACATGATGACGCCGGCCATGACGATCAAGGTACCGTAAGGGGGACGCCATGGACGACTGCGACCTGCGGGACGTGTCCTATCAGAAGCTGGACTGCGGCTATGGCAGCCAGTGGGAGCTGATGGACGACCTCTTCGCCTGGCTGGACCTGCGGATCTACCTGTTCTACAAGCACCACCAGTGGCTGGGGCCCAAGAACGATATGCGCAACATGCTGGGCCTGGTGGTCAGCCGGGAGGAATTTGAGCACAACCTGCTGAAGGCCTCCCAGGTGGGACTGGCCGCCCAGCTGGACGGCGAGGAGGCGGCGGAGCTGGCCGCCTCCCGGACCGCCATCCAGATGCGGCTGGGCAGGACGGAGGGGGAGTTCCCCCTGCTGTCCCTGTTCCGGCGGTGCAAACTGGACGAGTTCGGGCAGGACTGCGTGGCCCTGGCCTACGCCGCGTCCCTGGATAAGAAGTACGAGAAGCTCCTGGCCTACCTCCAGGACGACATCACCCAGAAGTGGCCCACCGCCTCCCTGGCGGCCCAGCTCTTCCTGCCGGTGGAGAACACCATGGAGGAGTACCTCTCCCGGTTCTCCCGGCGGGACACCTTCACCGGGCTCTTCGACAGGGAGCGGCTGACGGCGGGCCAGCTGGTGCTGCGGGAGACGGTGCTGGAGTTTCTCAGCACCGGCACCGTGGCCCCGCTGCCCGGCATCCGCCTCTTTGACGGCGGGACGGAGAAGCCCGGCGAGCCCCTGGTCACCGGCCAGGAGACCGCCCGGCGGCTGGACCTGGTGTTCGGCGAGCCGGGGGAGCGGGTCATCAGCCTCACCGGGGGCCCCGGCTGCGGGAAGCTGTTTCACGTGAAACATATGTTCGGAAGACGCCGGGAGCGGTGCGTGTTCGCCGACCTGAGCTGCGAGCAGCCGGCGGAGCGGGCCAGGGAGGCCGTGCTCATCGCCCGACTGACCCAGGCCTGCGTGTGTTTCTTCCACATGGAGACCAAGGACGCGGAGGGCAAGCTGCTGCCGCCGGACGAGGGGCTGGTCCAGGAGATCCTGGATATGGAGCCGGCCCACGAGAAGGTCCTGTTCCTGTCCCAGCTGCCCCTCCGGGCGCGGCTGCGGCAGCTGACCGTGGAGGTGGAGGTCCCGGACACCACGGAGACGGACCGGGTCCGCCTGTTCCGGGCGTTCCTGGGAAACACCGGCCTGGGGGACGGGCTGACGGCGGAGGAGCTGGCGGCCAAGTTCCGGTTCTCCCCCCGGCAGATCGCCCTGGCCTGCCGCCAGGCGGCGGGGCTGGCCCGGCTGGAGGGCTGGGGGGCGATCCCCAGCAGGGAGATGCACCGGTGCTGCTACGGCCAGGTGGTCCACAAGCTGGGAGAGCTGGCCACCCAGGTGCGGCCCGCCTTCACCTGGGACGACGTGGTGATGCCCGCGGACCAGAAAAAGCTGCTCCAGCACGCGGTGAGTCACATCAAATACCGGCACAAGGTCTACAGCCAGTGGGGCTTTGAGAAGAAGATCGCCTACGGGCGGGGCCTCTCCATCCTCTTCGCCGGGGTCCCCGGCACCGGCAAGACCATGTGCGCCCAGATCATCGCCAACGAGCTGAACATGGAGATGTACAAGATCAACATCTCCCAGATCGTCAGTAAATATATCGGTGAGACGGAGAAGAACCTGCAGGCCGTGTTCACCGAGGCCAAGCGGTCCAACTGTGTGCTGTTCTTCGACGAGTGCGACGCCCTCTTCGGCAAGCGCAGCGAGGTGAAGGACGCCCACGACCGCAACGCCAACGTGGAGGTGGCCTACCTCCTCCAGCAGATCGAGGAGTACGACGGCGTGTGCGTGCTGGCCACCAACCTCATCGGCAACATCGACGAGGCGTTCATGCGCCGCATCACCTACGTGGTCCGCTTCCCCTTCCCGGACCCGGCCATGCGGGCGGAGATCTACCGCCGGACCATCCCCCGGAGCGCGCCCCTGTCCGACGATATCGACTGGGCGTTCCTGGCGGAGAAGTTCGAGCTCTCCGGCGGGCACATCAAGAACATCGTCCTCTCCGCCGCCTTTCTGGCGGCCCAGGAGGGGGAGAGCATCGGCATGTCCCATCTGCTCCGCGCCGCGGTGGGGGAGATGAAAAAGAACGACATCGTGGTGGTCCGGGAGGAGCTGCGGGAGTACGCGGATTTGCTGGATTGACAGATATGTGTTGGCATGATATACTATGCTGAGGTATTGTAACCTGAAATCGCAGGGGGAAATTCCATCCTGCACAAAGAATGATAGGGAGGCATGTATACTATGACCATTACGAAAAGCGGCTCCGGCTCCACCCTGACCCTGGCCCTGGAGGGCCGTCTTGACACCAGCACCGCGCCCCAGCTGGAGGCGGAGCTGAACGCCAGTCTGAACGGCGTGAAGGATCTGACCCTGGACATGGCGGATCTGGCGTATCTGTCCTCTGCCGGCCTGCGCGTGGTGCTGGCCGCCCAGAAGAGGATGAACCGGCAGGGTCACATGACCGTCACCCACGTCTGCGATGATATTATGGAGGTCTTTGAGATCACCGGATTCGTGGATATTCTGGATATCAAGGGGTAATATCATGTCTTTCCAATTGTTAGGACAGAGAGCGGGCGGAGCCAATGAGGACATGTTTGTCCGCAAATCCTTTCGCCGGTTCTTTATGCCCAGTTTGCTCTCTTGTATTGGCATCGCCATCGGCGGACTGGCGGACTGTGTCTTCGTGGGCAACGCCATCGGTCCGGTGGGCCTGACCGCCATCAGTATCGGCCAGCCGGTGTATATGGTGTTCAACACCATCAGTTATTCCCTGTCTATCGGCGGCTCAATTCACTACGCCACAGCCCTCTCCGAAGGAAGGCCTGAGGAGGGGAACAGAATCTTCAATAACGTGCTGCGGGCGGCCCTGACCATCTATATTGTGCTGTGTGCGCTGGGCCTCATCTTCCTGCCTCAAGTGCTCACTTTCCTGGGCGCCGGGGAGCCGGGGACGGAGGTGTGGGCCAACTGCGAGGAGCTGGTGCGGGCGCAGCTCCTGCTGGTGCCCATCATGTTCTGTCAGGGCCCGTTCATGTATTTTGTCAACAGCGACAACAATCCCAAGTTGTCCTCCATCGCCTTTGTCACCAGCAACACCATTGACGTGGTGTTTAACTACGTCTTTGTCGTGTTGATGAAGATGGGCGTAGCGGGATCGGTATATTCCACGGGCCTGGGCGCCACGGTGATGGTGCTTATCAGCCTGACCCACTTCATCGGGAAGAAAGGCAACCTCCGCTTCATGTGGCCCAAATTCGACCTGCAGGTGCTGCTCCAGTCCTTCAAGACCGGCTTTGCCACGTCGGTTCAGTACATCTATCAGTTTATCACCATTCTGGTCTGCAACCGTCTGCTGATGATGGTGAGCGGCGAACTGGGTGTGGCGGTGTTCGGTATCGTGTTCAATGTGGCCATGGTGGCCGCCACCGTGTATGACGCCATCAGCATGGCGCTACAGCCCATGGTCAGCACGTTCCGCGGGGAGCACAACCGGGGCAACATCCGGGCCACCCTCCGCCAGTCCATGGAGGTGGGCATCGCGGTCAGCCTGGTAATCATCGTGGCGCTGATGGTGGTGCCCCGCTGGGTGTGCTTCGTCTTTGGCCTCCGTAGCGAGGAGGAGCTGGCCATGGGTACCTCCGCCATCCGCATCTACGCTCTGTGCGTGCTGCCCTCAGCGGTCAACATGGTGATGACCTACTACTATCAGGCGCTGGACGAAGAGTTCGCCAGCTATCTGCTCTTTACCCTGCGGAATTTTGTGTTCTACCTGGCTTTCAGCCTGCTGGCATTGAAGGGTGTGGACTGGTTCTGGTGGATCTATCCATGCACTGAGATAGCTACGCTGCTGTCGTTGCTCCTCTACGCGAAGAAGAGGGGCTCCCTGACACTGCTGGATAAGGGAGATGGAAAAGAATTCAGCGAGTTTTTGTACAGTAGGACCGCCGATCTGGGCAAAGTGGAGCAGGATGTGGCCGAGTACATGGAGCGTCTGGACGCCAACCCCAAGCAGTGCTACTACGCTAGCATTGTGGTGGAGGAGGTCTGCGGCGCCATTATGAACAACGCCTTTGTCATGGGCGAGGGATACATCCAATTCACCATCGTTCCCCATGAGGACGGCACCGTGACCATCCACGTCCGGGATGACGCAACAAAATTCAACCCCTTTGAGATGGACACCGATTCCATCAGTCTGGACGATGACACTGGACTGGACGCCATTGGTGTGAAGATGATCAAGAGCAAGGCAAAGGAATTTTTCTACCGCCGGTACGCCGGTTTCAATACGCTGGTAGTGCGGGTGTGACCGGGGGTTCCGGTTAGAGAGACAGACCGCCTCCCGACAGAGAGCGGCGATTGGCAGGAGGGACGTGTAGCTATGGACAAAAAAATCAAGTTGACCTTAGGTGCGAAAGTCGTCATTATGATTTTGACGATGAGCGTGATCCTCTGTGCCACAGCGCTTTTTGTCAGCTATCAGAACTACCGGAGCCGGATGATCAGTTTCTATGAGCAGGTCGGCCGCAGCATGTGCCTGACCCTGGCCAGCCAGATGGAACCGGAGGAACTGGACTACTACTATGAGACCCAGACGCTGGACGACCGGTACTATGAGATCCAGAGGTTCATCTTGGATCTGGTGGCCAGCAACAACGTGGAGTACCTGTATGTGGTCCGCCCCCACGGCATTGGCGTCACTTTCCTGTTTGACTCGGATATGACGGTGGGCGAGAACATGGACTACAGCTCCGGCGGCTACTGCGCCATGGGCACGTATGTGGACCTGGCGGGCGATTTCGCGGCGAATCTGGAGTCTTTCCTGGCCGGCCAGGAGGTAGAGCCCATCACGCAGGTGGACCCGGACTACGGCTGGATGATGACAGTCTGCACACCGGTGCTCCACGACGACGGCACCATGGCCGCATACGTGATGGTGGACATCAGCGTGGAGGCCATGATGGATGAGCAGAGGACTTTCCTGCTCACTACCGGCGCTCTCCTGGCGGCGCTGAGCTTGGTGTTTGCCATCATCTACCTGGTGCTGGCCCGCCGCAGCATTATCCAGCCGGTGCGGCAGCTGACCGCCGCCGCCCAGAGCTACGAGGGCGGCAATGATACCCAAGCCTTTGACAGGTTGAAGATCACGGGCAGTCAGGAGCTGCGGGGTCTCGCGGAGGCATTCCGAATGATGCTGGCGGAGATCCGGACAAACAACCAGGAGCAGCAGGAGCTGCTGATGCGGGAGCAGAAGCTGGCCGGTGATATGGGATTGGCCAGCGACCTAAACGCCGCCATGTTGCCTAAGGGCCTGCCTAAGCGGGAGGAGGGATATCCTTTCGAGGTGCGGGGCAGAAGCCAGCAGGGCCAGGAGATGACCAGCTGCTTCTACGACTACTTCCTTCTGGACCAGGACCAGCTGTGTGTCATCGTGGGCGAGACGCCGGGGTCCGGCGTGCCGCAGGCCCTCTATACCGTCATGGCCAAGGCCACGATCAAGAGCCACATTACCTCCGGACTGTCCCTTTCGGATACCATGTCCGCTACTAACCAGCAGATGTATGAAATGGGCAGCGAGCTGTACATGAGGACTTTGGTGGGCATCCTGAATGGCACTACCGGCCACTTCTCCTGCGTCAACGCCGGACAGAGGGACCCGCTGATCATGCGCAGCCAGGACCGGTACGAGTGGCTGGACTCCTTCTCTTTCGCGCCGCTGGGACAAAATGAGAACGTGCTGTACCGCACCATGGACGTGGACCTGCGGCAGGGGGACCGCCTGTTCTTCCACACAGATGGGCTGGATGAAATCCGCGGCAAGGACGGCAGGAGCTTCGGGGAGGAGCAGATGCGTCTGACCCTCAACCAGCGGAAGGTCCGGGAGGCCGGGATCATTCAGCAACTGGAGCAGGTCAGCGATGCGGGCGGCGTCTATGCCGCCCAGAGCAGCCAGATCCGGGGCTATGCCATCCTGGGCCTGGAGTTCATCCGCCGGGACCGGGCGCAGGCCCACTGCGTCGTCGAACCCGGCACCGCCGGTACCGCCGCCCTCCAGCAGTTCCTGCGGGCGCAGATGGAGGCCAACGGCCTGACCGGCCGGGAGATGTCCCAGTTTATGGTGCTCAGTGACGAGCTCTTCTCCCTGTGCCGCAGGAACACCGACGAGGATGCCCGGTTCATGGTGGAGTGCACGGTGTCTACGGAGGAGCGGCTGGTGGTGCTGCGCATTAACGGCTCCATGAAAGGGCAGGACCCCATGGCCCATCCGGAGGGCGATCCCGCCTATTACGCAGTGAGCTTTATCCGGCAGAATACAGAGCAGGTGTCTTTCACCCATGAGGAATTTAAGGACACCGTGATGCTGGTGAAGCGTCTGGGCCAGTCGCGGGAATTCCGGGCGGGATAAACGGGCCTATGGAGAAAGGAGATAGTATGGACAGGAAAAAGGGACAGATGCGCTTTACATTGGGGCTAAAGCTGTCGGCCATGGTGGTGCTGCTGGGAGTTATCCTGAGCGTGTGCGCCATCACAGTGAGCTATCAGACTTTCAGCACCACGATGATGGCCTACTACGAGCGCCTCGGAACCAATCTGACCCGCACGCTGGCCACCCAGCTGGATACGGGCTATCTGGACAAGTACTATGAGACCGGGGAGATGGATGCCCGCTATATCTCGACCCAGCGCTTTATCCGGGATCTGGCGGAGAGCAACGACGTCATCTACCTCTATGTGGTTCGCCCTCACGATAAGGGAGTCACGTTTCTGTTTGACTCGGATATGGAGCTGACAGAGACAGGGGACTACAGCTCGGGCGGCTACTGCGCCCTGGGGACCTATGTGGACCTTATCGGTGAGTTTGCCCGGAATCTGGACAAGCTGCTGGCCGGTGAGCCGGTGTCCCCCATCATACAGGAGGACCCCAGCTATGGTTGGATGATGACGGCCATGACGCCCATTCTCCATGAGGATGGTACCGTGTGTGCCTATGTCATGACGGATATCAGTATGCAGGATGTCATGGACTCCCGCAGGGAATTCCTGCTGGGGCTTGCTCTGCTGCTGCTGGGGCTGACGGTAGGCTTCATTGTGCTGTTCCTCTTCATCCTGCGCCGTCAGGTGGTGCAGCCTATCAACCTGCTGACCAGCGCCACCGGCGACTTCATCGGAAACAACGAAACGGAGCTGGCTTCCGGGGAAGCTGTGGTCAACGTGCCAGAGATTCATACCGGAGACGAGATCCAGCAGCTGGGCGACGCTTTCCGGCAGATGGAAGAGGACATGATTACTTATGTCCACAACTTCGCCTTGGTCACGGCGGAGAAAGAGCGCATCGGCGCGGAACTGAACGTAGCCACGCAGATCCAGGCGGATATGCTGCCCCGGATTTTCCCCGCGTTCCCTGAGCGGAAGGAATTCGATATCTTCGCCAGCATGAACCCCGCCAAGGAGGTGGGCGGCGATTTCTACGACTTCTTCATGACCGACGACGACCACCTGGGCATCGTCATCGCGGACGTATCCGGAAAGGGCGTTCCGGCGGCGCTGTTCATGGTCATTGCCAAGACCCTCATCAAGAACCACGCCCAGTTCAACATCACGGCGCCAGGCGATGTGTTCACCCAGACCAACGAGCAGCTGTGCGAGGGCAACGACGCGGGACTCTTTGTCACTGGCTGGATGGGTGTGCTGGAGATCAGTACCGGCAAGTTTGTCTATGTCAACGCCGGGCATAATCCGCCCCTGCTGAAGCGGGCGGGCGGCGGCTTCGACTGGCTCAAGAGCCGCCCCGGCTTTGTGCTGGCCGGTATGGAGGGGGTTCGCTACAGAGAGAACACCATCCAGCTGAACCCCGGGGATCAGTTGTTCCTCTACACCGACGGCGTCACCGAGGCCACGGATACCCACAAGGAGCTCTTTGGCGAGGCGAGGCTCCAGGCGGCCTTGAACGAGGCGCCGGATGTGCCGGTGACGGAACTGCTGCCCAGGATTCGGGCTCGCATCGACGAGTTCGTGGGCGAGGCGGAACAGTTTGACGATATTACTATGCTGTCCATGTTGTATAAAGGCGAAGGAGGGTGCTAATATGTACGATCCTGTCAGTGAAAAGGTCTTTCCCGCGCGTCTGGACCAGTTGGAGCCGGTACAGGAGTTTGTCAACCAGGAACTGGAGAAGCATGACTGCTCTCCCAAGGTCATGTTCCAGCTGGATGTGGCGATCGAAGAGATCTTTGTCAATATTGCCCACTACGCCTACCTGCCAGATGAGCAGGGGGAGGCGGTCATCCGGTGCAGTGTGGGGGGAGAACCCCTTCAGGTGGAGATTCAGTTCCTGGATAACGGCAAGCCCTTCAATCCCCTGGCCAAGCAGGACGCGGATACCACCCTCTCCGCGGAGGAGCGGGATATTGGCGGCCTGGGCATCCTGATGGTGAAGAAGAGTATGGATTCCGTGGATTATCAGTATCAGGACGGGAAGAACATCCTCACCATTCAGAAAAGTATACACCAGAAAAAATAGGGGAGACGAGAAGATGATCCCATTTCGGGACCCGCAGCTGACAGATAGAACATGGCTGCCGGAGCTGCTGTGCGCTTCGGGCAGCCGCGGATGCGAGTACAGTTTTGGTACGGTCTTTATGTGGAGCCGGGTATTCCGGCAGCAGATTGCCCGCGTGGACGATTACTTTGTGGAGCGTCTGAGGGGTACCATGGGGGCGGCCTATCTGTTCCCCGCCGGAACAGGGCCGCTGGAGCCGGTGCTGGAGGCGCTGGAACAGGACGCGACGGAGCGGGGGGAGACCTGCCGCTTCGTGTGCATGACCCAGGAGCAGGTGGAGCAGCTGGAGCGCCTGCGCCCCGGCCAGTACCGGGTGGAGCCCGACCGGGATGGCTGGGACTACCTCTACGATATCGACAGGATGGCGGACCTGCCGGGGAAGAAGCTCCACGGCAAGCGCAACCATATCCGCCGCTTTGAGGACGCCTGTCCTGACTGGACGGTGGAGGTGATCGGGGGGGACAATTTAGCCGAGTGCGCGGAGATGGATCTGGAGTGGAACCGGCGCTACCGCCCCGACGAGGGAATGGCGGAGCAGGAGGAGGCGACGCTCCTGAACGAGCGACACGCACTCTCCCTCGCCTTTGCACATTTTCATGAGCTGGGGCTGGTGGGCATCCTGATCCGCACCGGTGGAAAGGTGGTAGCCTTCACCATCGGCAGCCGCATCGGCAGCGACACCTTTGACCTCCACTTTGAAAAGGCATTCAGCGAGATTCAGGGGGCATACCCCATGATCTACCGGGAGTTCGCCCGGTGGCTCCGGGACAACGTGCCGGAGCTCCGGTGGCTGAACCGGGAGGATGACATGGGCATGGAGGGGCTCCGCAAGTCCAAGGAGTCCTATTTCCCGGACAAAATGGTGGAGAAGTACACCGCTGTCCGCGTATGAACACAGGAAACAGAACGGGGCCGCGCGCACGGCCCCGTTTTCTCTGTCTGCCCCGCCGCCCTATGACGCAGACAGGGCTAAACCGATGCAGAATACACGCCTATTGAACGAAAAATATGGTATCATGTTAATTGTACCAAAAGGTGATGCCGGCAGGAGGTGACACAGTGCAGGTGGATATCCGTGTATTGGACCGGCGGGAGCTCCCCGGCTTCCGGCCCTATCTGCTGCCGCGGACGGCGGCGGCCCTGGAGCGGGACGAGAGCGGGTGGATCGCCCTGGGCGCGGCGGCGGGACCCTACTCCTGCGGCGCGGCGGCGGCCCATGTGGAGGGCTCCTGGGCGGAGCTGACGGACCTGTTCGTGGATACCAGCGTCCGGCGGCAGGGCGTGGGCGCCCGGCTGCTGGAGGCGCTGGCGGAGCGGCTGCGGCAGGAGGGCGTCAGGGAGCTCTACGCCGGATACGTGCTGCGGGGCGAGGACCTGGCGGCCATGGACGCCCTGCTGGGGAAGGCGGGGGCCTCCCCGCCGGTGCTGCGGTCCCGAACCTTTATGGCCCCCACGGACCGGCTCAGCACCTACCCCATCATCCGGGACGCCTTTACCCCCAAGTACCGGACGCCGGAGGGGGTGGTCCCCTTCGAGGACCTGCCGGCGGAGGCGCTGGAGGAGCTGTCCGGCGACGGGGACATCCCGGAGGAGCTGCGCTGGGAGACCCTGCGGGACCGGTTCCTGCCGGACCTGTCGGTGGCCCTGGTGCGGGACGGACGGGTGCTGGCCTACCAGCTGGCGGAGGAGGGCGGCGGCGGCTTCGTGCTGCTGTCGGCGGTGAGCCGGGAGGACGCGCCGGCCAGGGCCTTCACCATGCTGCTGGTGGAGCTGCTGAACCGGTGCTGGTACCGGGCGGGCAGCTTTTATCCCTTCTATTTTTCCACCATCAACGACCACGTGGAGCGGCTGGCACTCCGGCTGATGGGGGAGGAATATACCGATTACGAGGAACACACATGTACGCTGCGGCTCAGCGCGGCAGATAAGGAGGAGCAATCATGGCAATGACCTACATGAACCGCCGCAGGGCGGAGAACAGCAAACCGGCGCAGCAGCAGAGCCGCGCCGCTCAGGGCCCATCCCTGGCGCAGCTGGCGGCGGGAGCCGCCCCCACCCAGGAGCAGATGGGGCGGCAGGTGGACCTGCCGGAGGCCATCCGGGCCAAGATGGAGGCGTCCTTCGGGGCGGACTTCTCCAACGTAAAGGTGTACGAGAGCCAGACCGTGGCGGATGCGGGGGCCCAGGCCATGACCATGGGGTCCAGCGTCATGTTCGCGCCGGGGCAGCTGGACTTCGCCTCCAGCGGCGGGCAGGCTTTGCTGGGCCACGAGCTGAGCCACGTGGTGAGCCAGGCCCGGGGCGAGAGCCGGGGCGTGGGCTTCCTGCGGGACGCGGGGCTGGAGGCCCAGGCGGACCGGCAGGGCGCCATGGCCGCCGCCGGGGAGAGCGTGTATTCCGGGCCGTTGACGCCCATTTCCTCCACCTCCACCGCCGCCTCCGCGGCGGGGCCCATGCAGGCGAAGAAGCCCAAGAAGGACAAACAGCCCGCCGGGGATGTCATTAACCCCATGCCGGAGGGATACTCCGAGAAGGCGATGGGGGGTGAATCTGAACGAAGATCGTCGGCGAACATGGCGGTCCAACGGGCGGTCGCGGGACTGTCCCCCGAGTATATCCAGGCACACCCGGAGATCCTGGAAGGGCTGGCCACGGGCGCGGGTCAGAAAGCAAATGAGTCATTAAAGAACGTAACGGAGGACCAGTGGAAGAAAGGCGCGGACCAGTTCCGCGGGAGCTCTGGCAATAATCCCTATATGATCGGCTTCCAGGCGATGATGGGACGCAAGATGGAGATGGGCGAGGGAGGCCAGGAGGACGCATTGAGCGGCAAGCTCCAGGGCGCGGGCCATACGGAGGAGGACCTTGCGCTTTTGAACCAGAGAATGGATGATTCTGGCGTTACCGACGCGCTGAAGATATTCACGAACGAGTCGTTCAAGGATGGCGCCGGGAGTCAATTCACGCCGGAGCAGAAGAGCTCGATGGTCATGCAGAACTTTATGACCCGCGCAGTCAACGGAACGGTAGGGCCAAAAGTCGGAATGGACAAGGTTAAAGGTGTGCAAAAAGGCGTTTCCATCGACACAAACACCGGTATGGGCAGAGATTCGACCGCATCGACCTTCCTCAACCGCATGAGCGGCGTCGCCGGCGGCACGGAGGCCGTGCCCGAGCTGCACAACGTCCAGAATGCCGCTCCCGCTCCGGCCGCCGCCCCTGCCGGGAAGCAGACCAGCGACGAGAACTTCTCCTACCGGAACACCGCCGTCACCGATCCGGAGCGCAAGGGAGGCTATGATATTACGCAAATGTCCGAGGACGAGCAGTTGGCCAACCTGAAGCACTGGATCAAGAATCCCGGCGACGCGTCCCCGGAGCAGGTGTCCAACTGGAAGAAGCAGTTCGCGCAGCTCCGCGCCCAGCAGATGGAGAGCCAGCGCCGAAAGGGTAAGAGCAGCTGGTAATACGACAGAGGAGGGAACTCGATGCAGACATACGCCAGCCGCCGCAGGGCGGAACAGCGGACCCCGGCCCCGCGGCCGGAACAGACCAAGGGCCCGTCCCTGGCCCAGCTGGCCGCCGGGGCCGCCCCCACCCGGGAGCAGATGGGGCGGCAGGTGGACCTGCCGGGGGCCATCCGGGAGAAGATGGAGGCGTCCTTCGGCGCGGACTTCTCCAACGTAAAGGTATACGAGAGCCAGACCGTGGCGGACGCCGGGGCCCGGGCCATGACCATGGGGTCCCATGTCATGTTCGCGCCAGGGCAGCTGGACTTCGCCTCCACGGGGGGCCAGTCTCTGCTGGGCCACGAGCTGAGCCACGTGGTGAGCCAGGCCAGGGGCGAGAGCCGGGGCGTGGGCTTTCTGCGGGACGCGGGGCTGGAGGCCCAGGCGGACCGGCAGGGGGCCATGGCCGCCGCCGGGGAGACGGTGTACTCCGGCCCGGTGACGCCCATCTCCGCCACCTCCACCGCCCTGTCCGCCTCCGGACCCATGCAGGCGAAAAAGAAGGATGAAGATGCGGAAATGGAAGCGTATCATGTGGAGCAGGAGAGAAAGTCGGCTGAGCACGCGGCGGAGAACGCCTCCAGGGACATGGACTTTGATACCATGATTAAGGAGGGAGGTTCCGACTATGCGATAAAAAGATACAACGACAATCTCGCCAAGAAGAACGAGAAGCATAGAAAAAAGAGGAGCGAGGAGAAGTACACTGCGGCGAGGCAGGATTATTACGGTAATAAGTATTTTTCTGACCCTGACGAGCCACCCAATCGCAAGGACTACATTAGTAAGTCGAAAAAGTATCTGGACAAGCAATATGACGCCTCCCGCATGGATCCCGTCATGCACGACTATTTGTCCCGCCACCTGGAAGGTAAATCGCGGGAGGAGCAGGATGCCATGATCGCCGCCTTCCAATCCGGAGACATGGAAAAGATGCGCCCCTATTTCCAGGAGGAGATCGACCGGGTCAGCGAAATGGACCCCTCCGCGCTGCTGGCCGATTCCGAGAAGGATGTGATGGAGGCCTATGGGAAGATGGGCTCGGTGTCGAGAGATCTTAAGAGTATGAACAAACTGGTGAAATCCGGCGTCATCACACCGGAGAGCATGGGATACGACAAGAATGACGGGGCCAGCAGGGAGAAATTCGGCCGGTTCCAGCAAAATATGGGCGATATCAGATCCTACAGCCGTGACGCGGCGCAGCTGTCGAACCAGTTGAGGAATCACGATACCATTGGCGGCGAGAGCAGAGAGGAGCTCCGGCAGAAGCGGGCGGCGAATCGGGAGAAGCGGGCGGCTTATGAGGAGAAGCGGGCGGCCACCACCTTCGGACAGCAGACCAGCGACGAGAACTTCTCCTACCGGAACGTCACCGCCGAACCGAAGAAACCGGGCTCTAATCTCTCGTCCCTGTCCGAGGACGAGCAGCTGGCCACCCTGAAGCAATGGATCAAGGACCCCGGCGGCGCCTCCCCGGGGGAAGTGGCCGATTGGAAGAAGAAATTCGCCGAGATCCGCGCCCGGCAGATGGATAACCAGTACAGCAAGGGCCAGAGCAGCTGGTAATGCCGGAGGGCCCGCCGCGGGGACCCGCGCCGGGCCGGAGGGGCGCAGCGACCCCCGGCCCCGCAGCCGGAACAGGCCAAGGGCCGCGTGCGAGCGCGCGAAAAACCGGGACCGCATCCGCGGTCCCGGTTCTGGGTTCATACCTTTGACTGTTCCGTCTCCCGCGCGGCCTTCTGCGAGGCGGGGCGGGGGAGAAAGACGGAGGCGCGGAACTCGCCGTCCGCACAGGTGAACTCCACGGAGCCGCCGTGCTTCCGGGCGATATCCTCCACGGTGGACAGGCCCTCCCCCCGGCGGCCCTCGGCCTTGCGGGAGAGCCAGCCGTCCCGGACACGGCGGGGCGGGGCGGAGCAGGCGTTGCCCACCACCAGGGAGATATAGCCCCCGGCGGTGACGCTCCTGGCCCGCAGCCAGCCCCCGCCCTCCCGGCGGAGGGCCTCCACCGCGTTCTCCAGCAGGTTGCTGAGGAGCAGGCACAGATCCGGCAGCAGCTCGCCGGACTCGCCCTCGCAGTCCAGAAGGATGTCCGCCTGGACGCCCAGGGCCTGGGCCTCCCGGCGGTAGTAGGCCGCCAGGGCCGACACCGGCCCCGGCGAGGACAGGTCCAGGGGCGTGTCCAGCGTCGCGCGCATGGCCTCCAGGTCCTCCGCCGCCAGGACGGTCTCCCCGGCGGTGAGCAGGTAGTGGCGCAGGTCGTGGCGGAGACGCCGGAGGGCCTCCAGGTCCTCCTTGCCGCCGGGCAGGGACAGAAGGCCCCGCAGGCGGCGGTTTTCCGCCCTCTCCCGTGCCAGGGCCAGGGAGAGGCGGAGAGCGATGAATAAGAGCAACAGGACCGCCAGCAGAGCGGCGGCAACAGATGGCGTCATCATTTCCGGCTCCACGCTTTCTTATAGGTCCAGTCGATGAACTGGTTGCGGATCTTGGCCAGGTTCCCGGTGCTGATGGGGACCAGGCTGCCGTCGTCCATGCGGAAGTTGGGGCCCTCGATGCCCTGGACGTGGTTCATGTTCACCAGAAAGCTGCGGTGGCAGCGGAGAAAGTCCCCGCTGTTCACGTCCCCGGACAGGTCGTCCAGCCCCCGGCGGGTGACCACCACCCGGCGCTGGGTGTGGATGTGGGACTGGTGGTCCAGCACCTCGATGTAGATGATGGAGGGCAGGGGCAGGTCCATCCACTCCCCCTCGGCGTAGACGGAGAGCTCCCGCAGGCGGTCGGACCAGTGCTCCAGGCACCAGCCCAGGCTCCTGGCCACGTCCTCCTCCCGGAAGGGCTTGACCAGATAGTCGGAGGCCTCCACCTCAAAGCCATCCATGCCGTGTTCCAGGCTGGTGGTGGCGAAAATGAGGATGACGGAGCCGTCCACCCGGCGGATGCGCCGGGCGGTGTCGATGCCGGAGAGGCCCGGCATGTAGATGTCCAGAAAGACGATATGGAACTGGCCGGGGCGGCGCATGGCGGTGAGAAGCTCCTCGCCGTTGGAAAAGGGGTAGACGTGGGCGGTGAGCCCGCGGCCGCGGCAGAAGGCCTGGATCATCCGGTTCAGGGAGGCGCGCTCTTCCTTTAGATCGTCACAGACGGCGATGCTGAGATTTGTCATGCCGGAGGCCCTCCCTTTTCTTGATTTTTGATGATACTATTCTTCTATTAGAAATATATTCGTTACCGTGCGGGGAATGCGGGTATTGCAATACCTTAAGAGCGATGTTAAAGTTCTTTTTGATACTTTTTCTTTCAAGAAAAAGTATCAGACGAATTTGCTCTCGCCCCGCATGGTGCGGAAGCGTCCCACGGCCTCCAGGGCGGCGGTACGGCCGCCGCGGCCGATGGGCACCTCGGCCCCGTCCGACATGTGCAGCGAGGTCTTGTCCACGCTCCGCACGTGGCTGAGGTTCACAATGAAGCTCCGGTGGCAGCGGAGGAAGATGTGGCCCGGCAGGCTCTCGGTCAGCTCCCGCATGGGCTGGCGGATCTGGATCTGCTCCTGGCTGGTGTGGAACACGCAGCCCCGCTGGCTGCTCTCCACCCAGAGAAGGCTGTAGAGGGGGATGTGCCTATGTACCCCGCCGCACAGCAGGTCCAGGCGCTCCAGAGATTCCCACCAGGCGTCCACACACCGCTCCATGGCCCGCCAGAGGGAGTCCGGACGGACGGGCTTCTTCAGGAACGCCGCCGGGTGGAGGGGGTAGCACTCCACCGCCCTCCGGGGGTCGGAGGCGCAGACCAGAAGGGCTCGGTCTTTCCGCGGCGCGGTGAACCCGGACGGAGGGAGGGACGGGCTGCCGTCCATATCCCAGAAGACAACAGCGGCATCGGGGAGCGGCCCCTGTTCCGGCTTCCAGGAAATGACCCGGACGCCGGAGCACACGCAGTTGGCCCAGACCTGGAGCATCACGCACAGCGCCGCGCTCTCCGAGGCGTCGCGCATACAGACCAGGAAGTCCATCTGAAGATCACCCCCGCGCAGTTTCAATCATACCCTCTCATTATATCATGCTTCTGGAAAAAGCGTTTTGCTGTTTGGGTCGAGAATCGTGTCGTTTGGGGGAATCACGGCAGGTTTTCCCTGCGGGGAGCTGCCGGAGAAAAGGACCGTTCACGCGGACCTGCCCCGGCGGCAGGGACCACGGCTGCCTTGGAAGTCCATTCCTCTGCGGAAGAAGTACGGCGGCAAGAAGGGAGAAAAGCGAATGTATCGTATAGCGGTCTGCGACGATGAGGCGGAGGTGCGGGAGCAGCTCTGCCGGATGCTGTCGGAGCTGTTGGCGGAGATGGACGTCCCCTGCCGGATCGTGCCGTATGCCTCCGCCGCGGAGCTGTCCCAGACGCTGAACAGCGGCGAGGAGTCCTTCAACCTGCTGTGCCTGGATATCTGCATGGCGGGCAAGAACGGCATGGAGCTAGCCCAGGAGGTCCGGGCCAGGGACGGCCGGGTGGATATCCTCTTTATCAGCAGCAGCGACGACTATCTGCGGGAGGGGTACAGCGTCCAGCCCATCCAGTACCTGTCCAAGCCCGTGCGGCGGGACGAGGTGGAGACCGCTCTCCGGACCGCCCTGGCCCGGGTGCGCAGCGTGCGGCCCCTCTCCATCCGGGCCGGAAACCGGACCGTGGTGCTGAACGCGGAGGAGGTGCGATATGTGGAGAGCTGGGAGCACGGCGTGCTGTTCCATATGGAGGATGAAGTGCGGCAGTTCAAGCTGAGCCTGACGGAGACGGAGCGGCTGATGCCAGCGGACCAGTTCTGCCGGTGCCACAACAGCTTCCTGGTGAATATGGCCCGCATCGCGGAGATCGGGCGGCAGGAGGTCTGCCTCACCGACGGCACCAGGGTGCCGGTGGGCCGCCGGTTCCTCCGGGAGGCCCAGGACCGGTTCGTGGAGTACCTCAACCGGACGTATTGATTGTTTTTCTTTCAACAAAAAGGATGAGAACAAAAACAGAGGTTCTTTTCGGGAAAGGCCCGAAAAGAACCTCTGTTTTGCTGTGGCCGCATCTGTGTTTCCCCGCCGCCCTGCGGACCGTTCCATTTTGTGACGGCTGTATGTACGGTGCTCTTGCTGATGCCGAAGCGTTTGGCGGCCTCCCGCACGGTGGTGCGGTTCTCGATGATATAGGCGGCCAGCGTACAGGCTCTCTCCTCGATGTTTCCCTTCAAGTCCCAACACTCTCCCTGTCCCGATATGCCTCCAATATATGCGAAGAACGGCGGGGGCATGTCAAAAATTTGGCGGAGGGCTCCGGGAAATTGCCGGGAAATGGACAAAGCGGGCCCCGGAGGGCCCGCTTTTCATACGGAATTATACTATTCTCTCATTAAAAGTGCACTTCGTTACCGTGCGGAAAATGTAGGAATCGCAGCGCTTTGAGAGCGAGGATAAAGTTCTTTTTGATACTTTTTCTTTCAAGAAAAAGTATCAGTTTTCAGGATTGGCCGCTGTCATGGCGATCCGACGCCATTTGCCGTGGCGGTAGGCGGCGTAGGAAATCACCGCGCCGGCCAGCCAGGAGATCAGCAGGGAGAAAGACAGGGACTCGGGCCGGCCGTGGGGCCAGATGTCGCTGTGGCTGAAGTAGGCGAACATGTAGGCCAGGGGCACACGCATGACCACAGTGGTGATCATGGAGATCCACATGGGGGTCATGGTGTCCCCGGCGCCGCGCATGACGCCGCCCAGGACCTGGGTGACGGCCATGGCGATATAGCCCGCCGCCATAATGGACATCATACGGTTGGCCAGGGCGATCAGCTCCACCGTGTCGGAGAACACGCTGAAGAGGTACCGTCCGAAGACCAGGATGGCCAGGGTGACGACGCAGGAGAAGCCCACGGACATGACCATGCCCTGCTTGCGGCCCTGGGCCACCCGGTCCAGCCTGCCCGCGCCCACGTTCTGCCCGGCGTAGACGCTGAGGGCCTGGCCGAAGGAGAAGTTGGGCATCATGGCGAAGCCGTCCACCCGCATGATCATCACGTTGGCGGTAATGACCATCTCCCCCATGCTGTTGGTGAGGGACTGGACCACCAGCATGGCCACGGACATGATGGCCTGGGTGATGCCGGAGGGGACGCCCACCCGGATGATGCGCATGGCGCTGCGGCGGCGGAGCCGCAGCATGGCGGGCGTCAGGTCGAACACGTCCCGCATGAAGAGCAGCTTCACGAAGCAGAGGGCGGCGGAGATGCTCTGGGCCAGGATGGTGGCCAGGGCCACACCGGCCACGCCCATCTGGAACCCTGCCACGAACCACACATCCATGAAGATATTCAGCACCGTGGCCAGCAGCAGGAAGCCCAGGGCGGAGAAGGAGTCGCCCATGCCCCGGAGAATACCGGAGAGGATGTTGTAGAAGGTAAAGCCCACGGCGCCCAGGAAGAAGATGATGAGGTAGTCGGTACACCAGTCGATGATGCTGGCCGGGGTCTGGAGCAGCTCCAGCATGGGCCGGGCGATAAGAGTACCGATGGCCATGGTGGCCACCGAGGCGATGGCGCCCAGGGTGATGCAGTTGCCGATGGCCTCGCTGAGCCGCTCACGGTCGCTGGCCCCGTAGTATTGGGAGACCACGATACCCGCGCCGGTGGAGACGCCCACAAAGAGGGCCAGCAGCAGGTTGAGGATGGGGGACGCGCTGCCCACGGCGGCCAGGGCGTTGTCGCCCACATAGTGGCCGACGACGATGGAGTCCACGGTGTTGTAGAGCTGTTGGGCCAGGTTGCCCAGGAGCATGGGCCCGGCGAACTCCGCCAGCCGCTGCCAGGGCGCGCCCTCGGTCATATCGTGGGCGGAAAAGATCTGCTTGATGTTCAACTTGTCGAAACCTCCCGATATTCATTGCAAGCCTTACTATTGTAACGGGTCCCCCAAGAAATTGCAATGATTTCTGAAAAGTTTACAAATTGTTCTATTCTTTTCCTTTTCACGCCCAGAGAAGTTTCCTTCCGGGCCGACCGGCAGAGGCGGATTCAGCGCACCTCGCCCTCATACACCGCCCGGCTGCCGCCGATGAACTTGGGCCGGGTCCGGGCGCAGAGCAAGATGGCCGCGCCGATGTGGTCCAGGCTGAGCCGCACCGGCACCGCCACATCCCGCAGGTGCATCCCGATGAGGGTGCCGCCGATGTCCATGCCCGCGTGGGCCCTAATATGCTCTACCGCCACAGGGCGGTCGAAATTCTCCCAGGCGGTGGTGGCGAAGGAGCCTCCGGCGTGGGGCAGAGGCCGGACGCTGACGGGGTCATAGCCGTATTTTTCCGCGCAGGCGCGCTCGATGATGAGGGCGCGGTTCAGGTGCTCGCAGCACTGGGCGGCCAGATAGATGCCCCGCTCCCGGAGGATGGGGGCTACGCCCCGGTATACCGCCTGGGCGGCCTCCAGGCTGGAGGCCTTGCCGATGCGGCCGCCGGTGATCTCTGAGGAGGAGCAGCCCACCACGAAGAGGTCCCCCTCGGTGAGATGGGCTGCTTCCAGCAGCTCGGTGGCGGCCCTGCGGGCCTGCAGCTCGATTTCATGAAAATCGTATTCCATAGTAACAGATCCTTTCTTTTTGATCAGATGATGGCTGGGGGTGTGGGGGCTCCGCCCCCATCAGGGCTGATGCGCACCCCCGATGGGTGCACCCCTGGCCTACTTTTCCCCCACGGGAAAAGTAGGCAAAAGTGTGCTCAAGAAAACCAGGAATGGTTTTCTTGAGAATCTTTCCTTATTTTTTGCTTCGTTTTGCGCTCGCCCTGTGGTTGGTTTGGTCTAAACCGGGCTTGGTCCCGTGTATGGGGCGCTGCGGCTGTGGGGAGTATGTCCTCAAGGAGATGGAAGCGCTGGTGCAGGGGCTCATTGGGTGCGTTGGTCGTTTTGTGCTTGTCCGACTGCGTCCTGCTCCGTTCCACTACGCACAGGACAGATTTCCGTTGACGATCCGACAAGCACCGCACCCTCAATTGCGTAGTGGAACGGAGCAACCAGCAATAGGAATACGGCAAAAACAGCACCCCCGATGAATGCTTTCCCTGGCCTCTAGTCCCAACACCCATCTGCCCTTAACCGTCCTCCCCGGGGATTCTTAAGGGGCCCCAGCCCCTTAAGCAATTTTTTGGTTACTTTTTGTTTGCACAAAAAGTAACCCAGGGGCGGCAGGGGCCGGCAGGCCCCTCCCAATCCCGGTGGGGGCCGGAGGCCCCCTGCACCCTTGCTATTATTGCGATAATTGCTTGTCGGGCTGTTTCATCTCCCGCCAAACCGTACACATCATGGTGGTGTAGGCGGCCAGGCCGCCTACCGCATCGCTGATAGGTTCAGCGGCGAAAATGCCGTACACCCCCAGGTTCCACAGACGGGGCAGGAGCAGCATCAGCGGTACCACCAGGATGACCTTCCGCAGGAGAGAAAAGAATACGGCATGTTTGGCCCGGCCCATGGCCACAAAAGTGTTCTGTCCGATCATCTGGAAGCCCATCATCACGTAGGCGGCATAGTAGATCCGCATGGTCTTTACGCCCACCTCCAGCAGGGCGGGGTCGTCGTTGAAAATGCGGATGAACACGCCGGGGATGGCCAGCAGCAGCAGCCACACCGGCAGGCAGTACAGGAACACGCTGACGGTCACGAACTTGATGCAGCCCCGCACCCGGCTGTACTGGCCCGCGCCGTAGTTGTAGCCGATCACCGGCTGGGCGCCCTGGGTCAGGCCGTGGGCGGGCTGGAGGACGATCTCCCGGATGGAGGTGATGGCGGTCATGGCCGCCACGTACAGGTCGCCGGTGGCGGTACCGCCCATCTGGGAGCCGTAGAACTGGAGCTGGGCGCTGCCCAAGGCGTGGACGATGCTGTTGGTCACGGAGAAGGTGAAACCGGTGAGCCCCAGGGAGCACACCCGCCGGAGGATATCGCCGTCCAGTCCCATGCTGGCCCGGGTCAGGCGCAGAATGGCCCGCTTGCCGGTGAGAAACGCCAGGGCCCACCACGCCGAGCAGATCTGGGCGATCACCGTGGCCAGCGCCGCGCCCTGGACCCCCATGTGGAAGCCGAAGATCAGAATGGGGTCCAGGATCAGGTTGATGACCGCGCCCAGAAGGGTGGTCATCATGCCTGTCTTGCCGAAGCCCTGGGAGTTGATGAAGGGGTTCATGCCTAGGCCGATCATCACCGGGATGGTGCCCGCCAGGTAGATGAGCAGGTAGTTCTTGGCGTGGACCACCGTCTCCGGGCTGCCGCCCACCAGGTAGAGGATGGGCTCGTGGAGCAGGTAGAACACCGCCATGCACCCCAGCCCCAGCAGCAGGAGGAAGGTGAAGGACACGCCCATGATCCGCTCCGCCCTCTTGTCGTCGCCCCGGCCCCGGGCGATGGAGCACAGCGGCGCGCCGCCGGTGCCGCAGAGGTTGGCAAAGGCGGTGATGATGTAGGTCACCGGCAGCACCAGGCCGATGCCGGTGAAGGCGTCCCGGCCGATGGTGTCGATGTGGCCGATGAAGGCCCGGTCTACCACGTTGTACAGGACCACCGTCAGCTGGGCCACCGTCAGGGGGATGGCCAGGGACAGGATGTTCCTGGGGATGCTCCCTTTGGAGAAGTCATTTTTGCGCTGCGTCTGCATAAGATGCTCCTTGTCCACTGATTTTTCTCCTATTGTAGGGCATTTCCCCGCAAAATGCAAGACAGACGGCGGAAAAAGAGGCGGAGCCGAAGCTCCGCCTCCTGTCGGTCGTTCAGATAAGGGGGATAGAAGGATCACTCATCCTCCACGCCGTCGGTCTCCAGCAGGCCGTAGCCGCCGTCCCTGCGGCGGTAGACGATGCTGACGACACCCTCCGTGTTGCGGTAGACGAAGAAGTCGTGGCCCAGCAGGTTCATCTGCAGGATGGCCTCCTCCTCGCTCATGGGCTTCACAGCGATGTGCTTGGTGCGGACCACCTGGAACTCGGTCTCCTCGCTGACGTCGTACTCGGCGGGCACGGAGGGGACCAGAGCCTCCTGGCGCAGGCGCTTGGCAAGGCGGGTCTTGTTCTTGCGGATCTGGCGGTCAATGGTGGCGCAGGCCGCGTCGATGGCGCCCCGCAGGTCGCCGTCCCGGGAATCCTCCTGGGCGCGGAACAGCGTACCGCCGCTGACGATGGTGATTTCCACCACCGCGCGGTGGTTCTTCTCCACCGAGAAGGTCACAAGTGCGTCGGCGTCCTCCCGGAAGTAGCGGTCCAGCTTGGAGACCTTCTTCTCGGCGTACTCCTTAATGGAATCGTTCATGGACACCTTTTTGCAGGTAATTGTGAACTTCATAAAATCGCTCCTTTCTTTTCCACTGGGGATGATCCATGATTGGGTCATTCCTATTGTACCATCTTTTGGTGAGCTTGTACAGAATTATTTTTCTAAAATCCGAAAATTCTGCCCAACCTGCCGAGAGCTGATCTGCGGGAATTTTTCCGGGCACCCGGCAGGATTCGGCAAAGGTTCTCCAAAAGCGGCAAAACCTCCTATTTACAAAACCGAAAGGGTGTGGTACGATACTTTACGGAAGCTTTCCAATATCCCACCCGCCTGGGCCGCTGTCATTGACAGCGGCTCCTTTTTATTTATTCTCCCATAAGAAGCATACTTCTTTACCGCTTCAACCCCGGCAGCCGGGAGTCGATATACACGCACAAGGAGCTCTGATTTTTCTGCCACAGCTTGCGGAAAGCGGTCCGCCGCGTGTGGAAGACCCCGCCTTATGAGGCAAAATGGTGATTGAAAAATCCATACAGATATGGTATCATATGGAAAATGCAGAGCCACCGGAAAAACGGTCCGCACCGCGCGACGCCGGATATTTAGGGAGGAAAAAAGCGATGAAACAAAGGACTGCGGGCGTCCTCGGGCGCTATTTCTTCTATTTCTTACTTTACGCCATCATTGGCTGGGTGTACGAGGTGTTCCTGGAGGTGGTGGTCTACCGCTGGGGCTACTCGGACCGGGGCGTCCTCTTCGGGCCGTGGTGCCCGGTCTACGGTGTCGGCGCGCTGATTTTTCTCCTCTGTGTCCGGCCCTGGATGCGGCGGCCGCCCAAGCTGCTGCGGCCGGTGCTGGTCTTCCTGGCCTGTATGGCCCTGGCCACCGCGTTGGAGCTGGCCACCAGCTATCTGCTGGAATTCCTCACCGGAAGCTGGCCCTGGCAGACCTACCGCGACTACAAGATCAACTTTCAGGGCCGTATCGCTCTATCGCCCTCGCTCCGCTTCGGGCTGGGAGGGGTACTGTTCCTCTATCTGCTCCAGCCCGCCTTTGAATGGCTGACGGACCACATCCCTGAGAAGGTGCGGCCCTACCTGTTCGGGTCGCTGTTCGGCGTGTTTCTGGCGGACTGCGCCGTCACCGTCCTGACAAAGCTCCTGTGATTGAAGAACAATATTATGATTATGCGATGACAACGGAAAAAGAAAACGGACGGGGATGTTCCCCGTCCGCTTGTTTTTACTGGAAACGGAATACCTTTTCGCCCTCGCTGACCATGCCCAGCTCGTTGCGGGCGATGTCCTCGATCAGGGAGGGATCGCCGCTGTTGGCGATATCCTCCGCCAGCTTGGCGTTTTCCTCCTTCAGCTGGGCCAGGCGTTCCGTATACGCGGCCTGCTGCGCCTCCGCCTCCTCAATCTGCGTCCGGACCGCCCGGAGCTGCACCACGATGCCGATGAGGAGCACCGCGAGGATCAGGAGCGTCAGCTTGCTGCTGGCGCGTCTCCGCTTTTTCTTCTGGGGCTGCTTGGCCGCATTCTGATGACCTTCCATCTCTCTCTCCCTCCGGCGGAACGTCTCCGGACCGCCTATGTGTCTTAACTATTATTGTAAACCTATTCTTCCCAAAAGAAAAGAGTTTTCTGAAAAATTTTTCGGCTTTTTTCAAAAGGGCCGCCGCGGCCCGGAAGGGGGACAGGAGGATCTCCAGCCACAGCTCCCACAGGGGCAGCAGAAGGGCGCTGAGCAGGCAGAAGTACAGCACCGCCCCTCCCGCTGCCCCCAGCAGGAAAAACAGCCGCAGCTCCCCGTCCCCGGCCAGGACGAAGAAGGCCAGGGAGACGCTGGCGGTGACGCAGTAGGCCGCATCCAGCAGACCGCCCCATACCTGGCCGCCCAGCCGCCGCAGCACCCGCAGCAGGTCGTAGACCAGCCCCAGGCAGGCGCCCAGCAGGATGGAGCGGAGGAACATGGCCAGCTGCTGGGAGACGACGTTGCCCATCAGCCGAAGAGCCTCCGCAGGAACCCGCCGCCCTGGCCGCCTGGGGAGCGGTCCTCATAGAGCAGGGTGTGGATGGAGCCGTCCACGTGGAGCTCCCCGCCGTCCAGGTTCAGCTTGCCGATATGCAGGCCGGTCCCTCCCACCACCAGCGTGCCGGCGGTGGTGGCCATGACGATCTCCTCCTCGTCAAAGCGCTCCACCTCCTCCACGCCGGTCACCAGCAGCCGCTCCCGGCCGTCCAGCTCCAGCCGGTGCTGCGTCATACTCGTCTCATCATAGGGCACGATGCGTCGACCTCCTGTCTCACACGGTTTCTGTCCATGTATATGGGAGGGCTGTCCGATCTATGCCCCTTTTTTATGTATCAGCGGCAGGATCGTGGTGAGATAGGAAATCAAGTTATATCCCATGTGTGTGACCATACAGCAGAGCAGCGACCCGGTCCGCATATACAGCAGGCCCAGTACGACGCCGCAGAGAAAGGCCGAGAGCGTCTGCACCATATTGAAGTGGAGCAGCGCGAAGAACGCCGACGATACGAGTAGCGCGGTCGCCTTGCCATAACGGATGGAGAGTCCCCCAAGCAGAAAGCCGCGCATCAGAATTTCTTCCATGACCGGCGCAAGGATACAAATTTGGATCAGACTGACGACCGGCGCCTCGCTCAGCGATCGAAGCGTCTCCTGGTAGCGCGCCTCGCTCCCCGGAAGCATCCGCTCAAAAACTGGGTCCAGGAATTTGTCCAGAAGAAGATACAGCGCCGCCGCGCAGATGATTGCCAATACGATGCCCTGGAGGGAAGTCCCTTTCACGATGTCGGTTGGAAAACGCAGCTTTGCCCGCAGCAGAGCCAGAAAGCCGCCCATACAGATAGCCACCGTGATCACGTTCAGCAGCCTCGCGCGGTTGGGCGATATTTTTCGCCACACCGCCACGTCCAAAGCGGTATACAGCAGCATGACGCCGAGCCAGGCCAGGACCCATAAAGCGCCCTCGCCGATGGAGATACCGTTGTCCATACCTTTCTGCGGCCTCAATAAGCGACGAAACCAATCACCAGCAGAATCGACAGCGCGATGCGGATGAGGTGATGCTGGATATGGAATTGGCCTCCCTTGATCCCGTTCCAAATCGCAGCGGCACAGATCGCTGCACACCCGGGGATGGCGGCAATCAGATCGGACGGCTGGCCAAGTATATTGAGGATCACGGACACGATCAGGAGCAGGGAACCGGCGGCCATCACGAGAGCCGGGACTGCTTTCCGGTCGCTTTTGATTTGGCTGACGGCGGCTATCAGCGACAGGCCGCCGAAAAGGGCGCTTACGAGACAAAGAACCACTTGCATAGACAACCTCCAATGCCGGTTTTGCTGTCCGGCGGTGTCCGACAGAAAAGAGGGATATTACGCAAAAAATCTCCCACGGCGCTGGCCGTGGGAGATTTCGGTAAATCGGTTACTCGGCCTCGGCCAGAGCCTTGGCCTCGGCAATAGCCTTCTCCTGGGCCATGGGCGGGCACTCCTCGTAGCGCACGAAGTGGAACGTGAAAGAGCCGCGGGACTGGCTCATGGAGCGCAGGTCGATGGCGTAGGTCATCATCTCGGCCATGGGGACCTCGGCCTCCACCACCTGGTCGCCGTCGCCGGTGGGGTTCATGCCCATGACGCGGCCGCGGCGCTTGTTCAGGTCGCCGATGATATCGCCCATGTAGCTGTCGGGGATGGTGACCTTCAGCTCGCCGATGGGCTCCAGCAGGACCGGGGACGCCTCGGGCAGGGCGGCCTTGTAGGCCAGCTGGGCGGCGGTCTTGAAGGCGATCTCGGAGGAGTCAACGGGGTGATAGGAGCCGTCCACCAGGGTGGCCTTCAGGAACACCACGGGATAGCCGGCCAGCACGCCGTGGACGCAGGCCTCGCGGAGGCCCTTCTCGACGGCGGGGAAGAAGTTCTTGGGCACGCTGCCGCCGAAGACCTCCTCGGCGAAGATCATATCCTCGCTCTCGTCCTGGGGCTCGAAAACGATGTGGACATCGCCGAACTGGCCGCTGCCGCCGGTCTGCTTCTTATGGCGGCCCTGCTTGCGGACCTTCTTGCGGATCTTCTCGCGGTAGGCGACCCGGGGAGTATCCAGCTCCGCCTCCACGCCGAAGCGGCTCTTCAGCTTGCTGACCAGCACGTCGATCTGGATGTCGCCGGCGCCGGAAACCACCACCTGGTGGGTCTCGGCGTTGTTGACCACGGAGAAGGAGGGATCTTCCTCGTTCAGGCGCACCAGGCCGGTGCCCACCTTCTCATCCTGACCGCGGGTCTTGGGGGCGATGGCGCGGGAGAAGCAGGGCTCGGAGAAGGGCACGGGGGCCAGCTTCACGATGCGCTTGGCGTCGCAGAGGGTGTCGCCGGTCTTGAGCCTGTCCATCTTGGCGATGGCGCCGATGTCGCCGCAGGCGATCTCCTTGACCTCCTCGGTCTTCTTGCCCCGGAGGGTGTAGAGGCGGCCCAGCTTCTCGGACTTGCCGGTGCCGGTGTTGTAGAGGGTCATGTCGCCGGTGATCTTGCCGGAGACGACCTTCACCAGGGAGTACTTGCCGTACTGGTCGGAGATGGTCTTGAAGACGATGGCGGCGGTGGGGCCGTTGGGGTCCCGGGCAATCTCGATCTTCTCCTCGCCGGACTCGTCGGTGGCGGCCTCAGCGGGCATATCGGTGGGGGCGGGGACCAGGTCCACGATGGTCTGGAGCAGCACGCCGGTGCCCAGGCCGGTGAGGGCGGAGCCGCACACCACGGGGACCAGGCTGGCGTCCTTGACGCCGATGCTGATGCCCTTGGCGGTGTCCTCGGCGCTGAGCTCCATCTCCTCGAAGAACTTCTCCATCAGCTCCTCATCGGTGCCGGCGGCGGACTCCATCAGCTCGGCGCGGAGGCTCTCCACCTCGGCGGCCATGCCGGCGGGGACGGGCACCTCGGTGCGCTTGCCGCCCTTGCCCATCTGGTAGGCCTTGTTCAGCACCAGGTCCACCACGCAGGAGTTGTCGGGAGCGGGAGCCGCGACGGGGGCGATGCCGGTGCCGAACTTGGCCCGGAGGGCCTCCAGGGTGGCGGCGTAGTCGGCGTTGTCCTCGTCGGTCTTGGACACGTAGATGAACCGGGGCAGGTTGCGCTCGGCGCAGTATTTCCAGGCCTTCTCCAGGCCCACGGACACGCCGTCCTTGGCGGAGCAGACCAGCACCGCGGCGTCGGCCGCCCGGAGGGCGGACATGACCTCGCCCACGAAGTCGAAGGCGCCGGGGGCGTCCAGTACGTTGATCTTGCAGCCGTTATATACCACAGGGGCCATGGCCAGAGAAATCGAGATCTGGCGCTTGACCTCCTCCGCGTCGTAATCGCAGGTGGTGTTGCCGTCCACGGTGCGGCCCATGCGGTCGATGGCGCCGGTCACGTAGAGCATGCTCTCGGCCAGGGTGGTCTTACCGCTGCCGCTGTGGCCCAGCAGGCAAATGTTGCGAATGTCCATAGACTTTTTGTCTCCTTTTCCATTTATCTAGTTCCGTTTTGAGGTAACGATGCTCAACAAATCAATTATATAACGTTTTTGATTCCAGCACAACTGAAATTTTCTGTTCCGATAGATTTTAGACAAATATGCCAAAAAGTATCATTCTTTTTTGGCAAATACGGCAATGCCGTGGGAGCGTCGCCGCTACAGTTTGTCCACGCCCCACACCATGGGGAGGATGGGCACCACCCACAGCAGCAGATAGGTGAGCACCAGCACCGGGGTCAGCACGTTGTAGCTGCCCATGAAGGTCAGGTAGAACCCCAGCAGCACGCCGGAGACGCTGCCCAGGATGGAGAGCAGGTTCCCCACCTGCACCGTCTGGCACAGGCGGCGGCTTCCGGCCGCCAGGGAGACGAAGGGCAGAAGGCCGTCCCGGTACAGGAGCCCGTTGGGGCCGCCGGCCTCCCGCTCCGGGTCGGAGAGGGAGAGGCGCTCGCTGAGCTCTGGCATCACCGCGCCGCCGTCCACGCCAAAGCGGGTTCGGAGGAGCTTGGAGGTGACGTTGCCGTCCCGGACCGCCAGGATCAGCTGGAGGCTGTTGCGCTTGAGGGCGTTGAGGGCGGTACTCACCGTGTCGGAGGCGGTGTACTTCACCGCGAACACCGCCGTCAGCTCCCCGTCCACCGCCAGGCACACGGGGGTCTTGCCGGGCAGGGAGGCGGGCAGGCGCACCGCCATGTGGCGCATGAAGGCCGCGGTACCCACCAGGACGGTCTCGCCGTGGATCATGCCGCTGACGCCGCTGTCGTCGTGGACGTGGAAGTGCTCCAGGGGCTCGTACTCGATGTCCTCGCTGTGGCACAAGTCCTCGAACAGCCGGCCCAGCAGGCCGCCGCCCTGGACCAGCAGCGTGGCGGCGTAGGCGATGGCGTGTTCCCGCTCCTCGCCGTAGAGCTTCATGCCGCTGAGGGACGCCGCGCCCATGGGGAAGAGGTCGCTGTCCGTCACCACCAGGCGGTGGTCGGAGGCCAGCATGGCCGCGCCGTACTGTCCGGCCACGGCGGCGCCGTTCCGGGCCAGCCGTGCGGCCAGGCGGCCGAAGGGCACGCAGAACACCAGGGGGAAGGCCAGGGAGGAGGAGGCGCACAGAATGGCGGACCAGCACCACAGCAGGTCCTGGGCCCGCCCCTGGCCGATGGAGGCCAGGACGGCGAACACCGCCGACGCCCCCGCCAGCACCGGCAGCAGCAGCCGCTGCCACTGGGCCCCGGTGTCCTCCATATTCACCCGGGCGTAAAAGCCCCGGAGCCCGCCGGACCCCTTGGCGATCCCCGCGTCACAGCAGTCCACCAGACGGCTGGGGGCGCCCATGGCGGCGGTGCGGAAGGTCTCCGCCATGCCCCTGTGGTACTCGGTGAGGCCCCACAGGGAGAACACCACCAGCGCCGCGGCCACCCCGCCCAGGGGGGCCACTTCGGAGCGCTGGGGCAGGAGCAGCAGGGTCATCTCGTCCAGAAGCGTGGCGATGGTGGCCAGCAGCGCCGAGGCGCAGGCGGTCCAGCTCCGCTCCAGAAGCCCCTCCATGGCGGAGCGGAACACCGGCCAGCAGAGGATGCACAGCGCGGCCTGGGGGACCAGGACGCAGAGGGCGGCGTTGTCAGAGCTCTCGCTGAAGAAGGGCACCTCTGTGCCCAGCTGGCCCAACACCCAGGGCATCCACAGCAGGATCAGCAGCGGCACGGCCCAGACAAGGCTCCTGCGGCACTCCCGGTACCGCCGCTTGTTCCAGTTGGCCGCCTCGCTGGGCGGGGGCTCGTCCTCCGGCGTCTCCGGCAGGGGGCGCTGCTCCACCGGGCGGCTCTTGGGCGCGGCGCGGCTGGCCTTTTTGCGGATCTTCTCCAGCTGTTTGAGGAACTGGGCCTGCCGCTTCGCCTGCTGCTCCTTCACCGCGTCCACGGTGTTGGCGACGATGTCCTCCATGGACAGGGGGGCGTCCTCCTCCGCTTCCTCCGGGGGGAGCTCCGGCTGGGGAGCAGAGGATGCCGCCTCCGTCCCGGACGGGGACGGCTCCGCCGGGGCCTCCCGGCGGCCGGCCGGCTGGGGAGTGGGCGGCTCCTGACGGCGCGGGGGTTCCTCCTTGGGGACCGGCTCCGGCTTTGGCGCGGGCTCCGGCGGCGGCTCCCGCTTGGCGGGGGGCCTCTTCTGGGACTTCGCCTTGCTCTCCTTCGGGGGGCGCTTCTTCCCAGGCGGAAATTCCCGGGTGGGATCGTCCGGCGAAGGCTCCTCCTCTTCCGCCACGGCGAAGAGCCCGTCCCAGAAATCGCCGTCCGGCGGCGGCAGGGGGGCGGCCCCTTCGCCGGAGGGAACGGGGGGCCGCTCCTCCGGCACGGACTCCGGCACGGACTCCGGCGGGGCCTCCGGGGCGGGAGCGGCGGGCTGGGGGCTGTCACTGGCATACTCCGCCAGAATGTCCTCCAGCCGGAAGCTCCCCTCCGGCGGCGGGTCCACACCCCGCAGCAGCTGCTGGGTGTCGAACAGACCGGGATCTATGGGGTTGTGTTCCTGTTTATCTGTCATAGCAGCCTCTCTTTTCATCCAAATCGGGGGCGCGGGTTTTCGGCGTCAAGCCCCCTCTGCCGAAGAGCCTCGTACAGCAGCACCGCTGCCGCGGCGGAGGCGTTGAGGGAGGAGATGCGCCCCTTCATGGGGATGCTGACCAGAAAGTCGCAGTTTTCGCGGACCAGGCGGCCCATGCCGTCCCCCTCGCTGCCGATGACCACGGCGGCGGGGGAGGTGAGCTGCGCGCGGTAGAGGGACACGTCCCCCTCGGCGGCGGTGCCGAAGACCCAGAGGCCCCGCTGCTTCAGCTCCTTGAGCAGGGCGGGGATATTGGGCACCCTGGCCACCGGCAGGTAGCTCACCGCGCCGGCGCTGGTCTTGGCCACCACGGCAGTGAGCCCGGCGCTGCGGCGCTTGGGGATGATGACGCCGTGGGCCCCGGCGCACTCGGCGGTGCGGATGATGGCCCCCAGGTTGTGGGGGTCGCTGATCTCGTCGCAGACCACCACCAGGGGCGGCTCCCCCCGGTCCGCCGCGGCCTGGAGGATGTCGTCCACCGTGGCGTAGGCCTGGGCGGCGGCCACGGCGATGACGCCCTGGTGGCTGTGGGTGGCGCTCATGGCGTCCAGCTTCCGCCGGTCCGCCTCCACCACCACGACCCCGGCCTTCCGGGCCTGGGCGGCGATGCGGGCGAGGGTGTGGTCCGTCTCCCCCTTGGCGATATAGAGCTTGTCGATGGGCGTCCCGGCACGGAGAGCCTCCGTCACCGCGTTGCGGCCCTCGATGAGGCCCTCGTCCTGGGGGCGCTCCTGGCGATCCTTCGTCATCATAAAAAACTCCTTCCGCGCCTATTATGGGCAACAGCCGCATATGCGCGGGGCATACAGGTTTTACCGCCGGACCGGAGAGAGAAAAGCCGTCCGGCGGCAAACAATATGGTCACATCATAATATTTCTATGATATTATAGCACAGCTCATCCGTTTGGAAAAGGGGTATTCACAGAAATTTCACAGAAAATCTACACGCAGTTCTTGTGGCGGAACGGGTTTTGTGGTACTATGCAAATGAGAGATACGCGGAGCCGTAGGGGCTCCGTTGGAATAGGAGGACAACTGTCGTGAGTGATAACAGGAATAAAAATTCCAATAACGACAAGAACAAGAAAAATTTCAACGGCTTTCTGATCCTGCTGGCCTGGGCCGTGGGACTGACGGTGATCTTCAACTACCTCTCCGCCATGAGCCGGCAGAACGCCGTGGCGTCCACCACCCATGAGATCCTGTACAGCGAGTTCTATGACATGGTGGAGGAGGGCAAGGTCCAGAAGGTGATCTTCACCAGCGAGGGCGTCCTGGAGATCACCCCGGTGAAGGGCTACGTCTACACCGACGAGGACGGCAACACCTACAGCGACAACTTCACCCTCTTTACCCCCCAGCTCAGCAATGTGGACCACGACTTTGAGGTGTGGCTGGCGGAGCACGATGTGGAGTTCACCCGGCCCTATGAGGCCCAGATGTCCCCCATCCTGGAGTTCATGCTGGCCTATATCCTGCCCGTGGTCATCATGGTGGGCGGGCTGATGCTCTTCTGGAACCTGATGGCCAAGAAGGGCGGCGGCATGGGCGGCATCGGCAGCGTGGGCAAGAGCAACGCCAAGGTCTACATGGAGAAGACCACCGGCGTCACTTTCGCCGACGTGGCCGGCCAGGACGAGGCCAAGGAGTCCCTGGTGGAGATCATCGACTTCCTCCACAACCCCGGCAAGTACACCGCCATCGGCGCCAAGCTGCCCAAGGGCGCGCTGCTGGTGGGCTCCCCCGGTACCGGCAAGACCCTGCTGGCCAAGGCCGTGGCCGGGGAGGCGGGAGTGCCGTTTTTCTCCATCTCCGGCTCCGGGTTCGTGGAGATGTTCGTGGGTGTTGGCGCCAGCCGCGTAAGGGACCTCTTTCAGGAGGCGGCCAAGGTGGCCCCCTGCATCATCTTCATCGACGAGATCGACGCCATCGGCAAGACCCGCGACACCCGCTTCGGCGGCAACGACGAGCGGGAGCAGACGTTGAACCAGCTCCTGGCGGAGATGGACGGCTTCGACCCCAGCAAGGGCATCATCGTCTTGGCCGCCACCAACCGGCCGGAGGTGCTGGACAAGGCCCTGCTGCGCCCCGGACGGTTCGACCGGCGCATCACAGTGGATAGGCCCAACCTGGCCGGCCGTCTGGCCACCCTCCAGGTCCACACCCGGAAGATCAAGCTGGCGGAGGACGTGGACCTCAACAAGGTGGCCCAGGCCACCGCGGGCTGCGTGGGCGCGGATCTGGCCAACACGGTCAACGAGGCCGCCCTGCGGGCGGTGCGCCACGGCCGCTTCGCCGTGAACCAGGAGGACCTGCTGGCCTCTTTCGAGACGGTCATCGCCGGCGCGGAGAAGAAGGGCACCGTCATCACCGAGCAGGAGAAGCGGATCATCGCCTACCACGAGGTGGGCCACGCCCTCACCGCCGCCAAGCAGAAGAACGCCCAGCCCGTCACCAAGATCACCATTGTGCCCCACACCGAGGGGGCCCTGGGCTACACCCTCCACCTGCCGGAGGAGGAGAAGTTCCTCATGAGCAAGGAGGATATCCTCACCGAGATCCGCACCCTGGTGGCGGGCCGGTGCGCCGAGGAGCTGGTGTTCAACACCCAGACCTCCGGCGCGGCCAACGACATCGAGCGGGCCACGGAGATGGCCCGGAACCTGGTGGCCCGCTTCGGCATGAGCGACAAGTTCGGCATGATGGCCCTGGGCGCCCTGAACACCCAGTACCTGGACGGCGGCTACAGCATGAACTGCGCCCAGGAGACCTTCGCCGCCGCCGACCGGGAGGTGGTCGCTATCCTCCAGCGCTGCCACGACGAGGCCATGGAGCTGCTGCGGCAGAACCGGGCCATGCTGGACGCCATCGCCTCCTACCTCTTTGAGAAGGAAACCATCACCGGCGGCCAGATGATGGCCATTTTGGAGGGCCGGGACCCGGACCAGGCGGACTACTACGGCGTGCCCGCCCAGCGGGACGAGTCCATCGAGGCCCCCGCCCGGCACATCAGCATCTCCAACGACCCCATCCCCATGCCCGCCGCCCTGCCGGAGGAGGGGAAGGAGAACAGGGACAGCGGGGAGAACGCCGGGGAGGGCCCCTCCGGGGGGACGCCCCAGGCATAAGGATACCGCCTATTCTGCATCTGAGCCCGGCTGGATCGCGGTCCGGCCGGGCTTTTTTGCGGCCAGCGCGAAATAAATGCGATATTTTGCGCCTTTTTTCTGATTTTCCCTCTTGCATCCTGGGGAGAAGCGTGTTATAATACGCCCAGTTTTGGGATCGAGGGAACTGTTATGAAGTCTGTCACTTTCGCCGCTTCCTTTTATTTTTACTTTATCTACACAAGTAGATAAGGTTTGTTTTGCTGCGGCGAAATGGTGGAGCCCCAAGAGATCCATTCAAGGTCTTACAGCGAAACGGCTGTAAGGCTTTTTCTTTTACCAAAAAATCTGTGATAGGAGATCTTTACTATGATCGTCATTCTGAGAAAAGACGCGGACAGGCAGCAGGTGGAGCTGTTCGACAACTGGCTGCACAGCATGGGCCTGGAGACCCACATGTCCGTGGGCGCCAACCACACCATCGTGGGCCTGGTGGGGGACACCTCCCGGGTGGACATCGAGAGCATCCTGGCCTTGGATATCGTCGAGACCGTCCGCCGCATCCAGGAGCCCTACAAGAACGCCAACCGGAAGTTCCATGAGCAGGACACCGTCATTGAGCTGCGCAACGGGGCCAAGATCGGCGGCGGCCACTTCCTGGTGATGGCCGGTCCCTGCTCCGTGGAGAACGAGGAACAGATCATCGGCGTGGCCCAGGCCGTGAAGGCCGCCGGGGCCCACGTCCTCCGGGGCGGCGCCTTCAAGCCCCGCACCTCCCCCTACGCCTTCCAGGGCCTCCACGAGGAGGGCATCCGGCTGCTGCTTAAGGCCCGGGAGGTCACGGGCCTGCCCATCGTCACCGAGATCATGGACGCCCAGCACCTGCCTCTCTTCGAGGACATCGACATCATCCAGGTGGGCGCCCGGAACATGCAGAACTTCGAGCTGCTCAAGCAGCTGGGCAAGCTGCGCAAGCCCGTTCTCCTCAAGCGGGGCATGGCCAACACCCTCCAGGAGCTGCTGATGAGCGCCGAGTATATCATGGCCGGAGGCAATGAGCAGGTGATCCTCTGCGAGCGGGGCATCCGCACCTTCGAGACCGCCACCCGCAACACCATGGACCTGTCCGTCATCCCGGTGCTCCACGAGCTGAGCCACCTGCCGGTGGTGGTGGACCCCAGCCACGCCACCGGGCGCTGGCAGCTGGTGCCGCCC